>CALPZT020000270.1 GCA_943328365.2 Bifidobacterium breve
ATGAGTGCGCGATGGCGTCGAGCTCTTTCGTCGTGATCCCCGGGGTCACTGCCTCCGACACGGCGCGAAGGGCGGTGGCGACCACCAAGCCCGCGGCGCGCATGCGGGTGAACTGCTCTGGTGACTTGATCTCGATGGCACCGCGTTTGCGAAACATTGGGCTCGTTGCCCCTTCTGAGGTTCGACTACGCGTCAACGCCGAGTGCTTCGAGCACCCGGTGGCTCACATCAGCAACAGCACCCATGCCGCTCACCTTTATCAGGAGACCACGGTCGTCGTACACCGCAGTCAGCGGCGCTGTCGCATCGAAATAGACCTCGAGTCTGCGGCGGATGACGTCCTCGCCGTCATCGGATCGGCCCTGCTCCGACGAACGCCGGACGAGCCTGCTGACGACCTCGTCAACGTCGACGGTGAGTTCCACCACCTTGGACAATTTGCTCCCGACAGCCCCAACCATGGAATCAAGTTCAGCGACCTGATCAACGGTTCGCGGATACCCGTCGAGTAGAAACCCATGACCGCAGTCAGCCTGTGACAGGCGATCGCGCACCATCTCATTCGTCACATCGTCCGGGACGTACTCCCCCGCGTCCATGAAGGACTTCGCGCGCAACCCGAGTGGGGTTCCCTGCGTCACATTCGCGCGAAAGATATCCCCGGTCGAAATGTGTGGGATACCCAATGCCTCCGCGAGCACGACGGCCTGGGTGCCCTTGCCCGCACCCGGAGGGCCCATGATGACGAGTCGCACAGCGGTCACCCCCTAGCGGAGGAAGCCCTCGTAGTTACGCTGCTGCAACTGCGATTCGATCTGCTTCACGGTATCGAGACCAACACCAACCATGATGAGCAGGCTTGTTCCGCCGAAGATGAAGTTGCTCGACACGTCGAGGAACCCGAATGCGAAGACCGGTACCACCGCGATGAGCCCAAGATAGATGGACCCAGGGGCCGTCAAGCGGGTCAGGACATAGTCGAGGTAGTCAGCCGTCGGCTTTCCGGCACGAATACCAGGAATGAACCCGCCGTACTTCTTCATGTTGTCTGCCACCTCAACCGGGTTGAAGGTGATCGACACATAGAAGTAGCAGAAGAAGACAATAAGCAGGAAGTAGAAGAGCAGGTACCAGCCGCCTGTGCCCGCTCCGAAGTTTTGCTGGATCCAGACCGACCAGGCAGCCGTGCTCCCCGTGAGTTGCACGAACAGCGTTGGCAGGAAGAGCAGTGACGAAGCGAAGATGACCGGGATAACACCAGCCATGTTGACCTTGAGCGGAATGTACGTCGAGGTGCCACCGTACATTCGCCGCCCGACCATCCGCTTTGCATACTGCACCGGGATACGGCGTTGCGCTTGCTCGACGAACACCACGAGGGCGATGACGACGAGGCCCACAGCCAAGGTGAACGTGAACGTCAGCGGCCCCTTGCTGCCCCAGATGGAGGCAAACTGCGCCGGCACGCTTGAAATGATCGAGGTGAAGATCAACAGCGACATTCCGTTGCCGATGCCTCGCTCAGTGATGAGCTCCCCGAACCACATGATGACCGCAGTTCCCGCTGTCATCACGATGACCATGACGAGGATGATCCACACACCCTGGTCGGGAATGATCGCCTCGTTGCAGCCGCTGAACAGCGCCCCTGGAGTCCGAGCCAACGAAAGGATCGCCGTCGACTGCAGGATCGCCAGACCGATGGTGAGGAACCGCGTGTACTGCGTGATCTTGGCCTGGCCGGCCTGGCCATCCTTCTTCAGCGTCTCCAGCCGTGGAATGACGACGGTAAGCAACTGCAGGATGATGCTGGCCGTGATGTAGGGCATGATCCCGAGCGCGAATACCGACAGCTGCAGCAGTGCGCCGCCGCTGAACAGATTGATCAACGCGTAGATCGAGTTACCCTCGACGACGTCGATACACCGCTGAATAGCGGCGTAGTCGACGCCGGGAGTCGGCAGAACCGACCCGAGACGGAACAATGCGAGCAAGCCCAGAGTGAACAGGATCTTCTTGCGAAGATCCGGCGTACGCAGGGCGGCTCCGAACGCACTGATGTGCACTGTGCCTCCCGCTCAGGTTTCGGTGTGCATGAATGACTGACCCGGACTAGATCTCGGTTGCCGAACCGCCCGCTGCGACGATCTTGTCACGCGCGCTGTCGGAGAACGCATCCACGCTCACCTGTACGGCAACCGTAATGTCACCGAGACCAAGAATCTTGACCTTCTGACCCCTGCGCACCGCGCCCTTGGCGACCAGGTCTGCGACCGTGACGTCTCCACCGGCCGGGTACAGCTTCTCCAACGCAGCAACGTTCACTACCTGGAATTCGACCCGGTTGGGATTCTTGAAACCCTTGAGCTTCGGAAGCCGCATATGCAACGGCATCTGACCGCCCTCAAAGCGTGCCGGCACCTGATAGCGCGCCTTCGTGCCCTTGGTTCCGCGGCCTGCGGTCTTGCCCTTGGACGCTTCACCACGACCAACGCGGGTCTTCGCCGTCTTCGCACCCGGAGCCGGGCGCAGATGATGAACCTTGAGAGTCATGGTTAGTCGACCTCCTCGACGACAACAAGATGAGACACCATGTTGACCATGCCACGGAACTCCGGGCGGTCATCCTTGATTACGGTGTCACCGATTCGCTTGAGACCAAGCGACCGGAGGGTGTTGCGCTGATTCGACGTCCCGCCGATCTTGGACTTGATCTGGGTGACCTTCAACCTGCTCATGATGCGCTCAATCCTGCAGCACGCGCACGAAGCAGCGCAGCCGGGGCGACATCCTCAAGGGACAGACCACGACGAGCCGCAACCGCCTCGGGCGACTCGAGCATCTTGAGCGCCTTCACCGTTGCATGAACAACGTTAATGGCGTTGTCGGAGCCCATTGACTTGCTCAGGATGTCGTGGATACCAGCGCATTCCAGCACGGCGCGAACTGGGCCACCGGCGATGACGCCAGTACCGGGCGCGGCCGGGCGAAGCATGACCACACCGGCCGAGGCCTCACCCGTGATCGGGTGAGGGATCGTCCCCTGAATGCGAGGAACGCGGAAGAAACTCTTCTTCGCCTCCTCGACACCCTTGGCAATTGCTGCGGGCACCTCTTTGGCCTTGCCGTAGCCGACACCGACCTGGCCATCGCCGTCACCGACGATGACAAGGGCGGTGAAGCTGAACCTGCGACCACCCTTGACCACCTTGGAGACGCGGTTGATGGCGACGACACGCTCGATGTACGCGGACTTCTCCTCGCGAGGAGTGCGCTCCTTGCGATCCTTGCGCTCGCCTGCGCCGCTCCCGCGGCGCTGCGTTGCTGACATAGGAATACCTCTCTTGTTCTTTCGAAATCCGAGTTACGACTTAGAAGTCCAGGCCACCCTCGCGGGCGCCATCCGCGAGTGCTGCCACACGACCGTGGTACTTATTGCCGCCTCGGTCAAACACGACTGTCTCGACACCGGCCTGCTTCGCGCGAGCAGCAACGAGCTGGCCGACCTTTCGAGCCTTGGCCGTCTTGTCATCACCGACGACGCGGAAATCCACCTCCATCGAGGATGCGGACGCCAAAGTATGACCCCGGGTGTCGTCCACGATCTGGGCCACCACGTGGCGTGCAGACCTCGTGACAACAAGGCGCGGACGCACCGGGGTGCCGGACACCTTCTTACGCACGCGAATGTGGCGGCGCTTCCGGCCGACGGCAACCTTGTTGCCCGAACCGAGCTTGACTCCGAAGGAACTCACTTCTTGCCCGCCTTTCCGGCCTTGCGGCGGATGACTTCACCCTCGTAGCG
>CALPZT020000271.1 GCA_943328365.2 Bifidobacterium breve
ACAGCGATATTGATGTCCTGTACGTACTGCGCGATGGGGTCCACCTTGGGTGGGCGATCAACGACCTCTCTGACGATCTCGAACAGGTGCTTGGCCGGCCGGTCGACCTGATCTCCAAGGGGGCGCTGCATGCTCGATTGACGGACGCGGTCCTCGCCCAGGCGCAGGTCGTCTATGCGGCGTGAGGCGCTGCTGCTCGACGAGAGTCCTCTGAGGGCTAGAGCCAGCCGGGTAGCGCGGGCTCACGTGAACTGCGTCCGGTGACATATGCAGCGATCTGGGGGAGCGTGCCGTCGACCAAAGCGGGTGCGCCCTCGCCACTGATGTCCCAACCGTGCCCACCCGCCCGTAGCGCTATCGCGGGATGATCCGGCAGAGTCCCTCGACGCGCCACGACTTCATCGGTAAGCGCGATGAGGAAGTCATCGGGTAGGTCTTCGAAGGTGACGTCGCCCCCGAGATCGACTGCGTGGATCATGACCTCACGGGCCCGAAGCCAGATGACCTCCCGCGATGCGATCATCCGCCCTTGGGCCGTGCGCACCTGCACTGACCAGTCCTCCTCACGGAGACTCTTGAACCCATCTGCAAGCTGGGCACTCGACTGCAGGAAGCGCGCACGCAGTTCCTGCGGAGCGAGCAGGGCACCGGCTTCTATGTCGGCATCCCGCTGCTCCATCGAGGTATACATCGGAGTCTCAATGCCAGTCCTTGCCCAGGTCACGAGATTGCCAAGGCCTCTGGCATTGCCGTCGATGTGGGCAATGACATGTGCCCTCGTCCAACCTGGCAGGCGACTGGGTTCGGCAAACTCCGCATCACTGAACGAGGTCACCACGCTTTGGCAGAGTTCGATCCCGGCAGTCACCCACCCCACGTAGATTTGCCGCGCATGGGCGGCCTCACCGGGAGTTCCTGTGGCGATCACCGCGAATTGCTTCTTCCCATCTCGTGACTCTACTCATGTGACAGCGCATGTTCCGGGGCCGTTCTTCCCAAGGTGCTCGGGATTGAAAGAGACTGGTGCTTCTCAGCGGATCGCCTCAACGGCTGCTTCGCACTGAGCCGGCGTCAGGGACCCAGCGTGCCGATAGGGACGACGTGCACTCCGTCCTTACGCCGGTAGGCAAGGCCGGCGCCGGTGACAACGGCGAGTACACCCGGCTCGCCACAGGCAGCCCTGTCTATCCTGGTCGCGAACGCAAGAAGATTCTTCGCTGCCGCATCGATGCCCATGGAGCCGAGCTTGATCTCGAATGCTCCCCACCGGCCGTCGTCACAGGTCACGATGGCGTCGACTTCAAGGCCCTTGTTGTCCCGGTAATGCCGCACTTGCCCGCCGATCGGCTGCGCCAGTACCCGCAAGTCCCGCACCACCAAGGATTCGAAAAGCAATCCCATCGACTCGAGATCGCCCAGAAGTCGGGCAGGTGAGGCGTGCAGCGCTGCCACCGCCAGCGACGGGTCGACGAAGTGTCGTTTGGGAGACGAGCGCAATTGCACGCGTGAACGCATAGCCGGCGCCCAGGCTGGCTGGTCCTCCACAACCATCAAGCGCTCGAGGATTGCGAGGTAGCCACTGACGGAGTCGCGGTCCAGCGTTTCCCCGGGTCCGGTGGCATCGATCGTGAGTGTTGTGATCGTGGCCTCACTTGCCGTATTTCGAGCCAAGGATCGCAGCAGTGCATTGACCTTCGACGGGTCTCGGCGCCCTCCCGACACTGCTGCAACATCCACATGGCTGATCTGAGTCAGGTAGTCACGAAGGCTGCGGGACACAGTCGAGGGGGGAGTTCCCTGTTCCGCCGGCCATCCACCCACGGTGATCACAGCGGCAAGGTCAGGCACCGTCAAGCCAGGATCAGCCGCACTCTGTGTGCTGCCGTCAAGCAGTTTCGTCAAGGACACCGTCGCCGTGCTGCGCCCGGATTCTGCGAGGCACATGGGCCGCAACCGCATGACTGCGATCCGACCGGCTCCTGAATGTCGGGATACATCGTCGTTCGGTGTGGCTGACCCGGTAAGGATGAACTGCCCGCGCGCTTGGCGGTCATCGACGGCACGGCGGACGTGGGCCCAAATTGACGGCACGAGTTGCCACTCGTCTATCAGGAGTGGGGCAGGGCGATCGAGGACGAGTTCTGGGGTGATTTCTGCGGCGGCACGTTGTTGGCCGTCGACGTCTAGACGAACCTCCGAAGCGGCCTGCTGGCGAGCGGTCTCAGTCTTTCCGCATGCTTTTGGCCCCTCAATGAGTACTGCGCCGGATGACTCCAGTCGTGCCGCAAGTTCGCCATCAGCGATGCGGGCTTGATATGCCATGCCGACTCCTGGGTTGTTCGTTCCGCAGATTGTACCGGATTGAATCCGCAGATTGTACTCACTGCAACCCGCAAATAGTACTGGATGGACACGGGTAACGCTGTGCTCAGGACATGAGCAATGCCGGCAGAGTGCCAGTCCCCGTCAGGCGAGCATGTCGACTGCGGCGTCGTCCAAGCCGTTTTCGTGTGCGTCGCGGCGAGGTGCACCGATCATTGAGAAGGTCCCCAAAAAAGCACCGGGCTTGCTGGAGAACCAGCAAGCCCGGTGAATTCGGCCTCGAATGAGGCACCTTGGATCAGACGAGATCGAACCGATCGAGCATCATGACCTTGTCCCATGCGGCGACGAAGTCGCGCACGAACTTCTCCTTCGAATCCGCACTGCCGTAGACCTCGGCGAGGGCACGGAGCTCGGAGTTCGAGCCGAAGACGAGGTCGACCCGGCTTGCCGTCCAGCGGGCCTCGCCGGTCGCGAGATCGCGGCCTTCGAAGGTCTCCTCGGTATCGGTCATCGGTGCCCAGACCGTGCCCATGTCGAGGACGTTGACGAAGAAGTCGTTCGTCAGCGTGCCCGGGGTCTTGGTGAGGACGCCGAGCTGAGACTGCCCGGTGTTCGCATCGAGGGCACGCATGCCGCCGACGAGCACGGTCATCTCGGGTGCCGAGAGGTCCAGGCGAGCGGCCCGCTCGACGAGCAGGTGCTCGGCGGGCAGGTTGTGACCCTTGGCGAGGTGGTTGCGGAAGCCGTCGAATGTCGGCTCGAGCACCTCGAAGGAGTTCACGTCGGTCTGCTCGGCCGTGGCGTCGGTGCGGCCCGGGGTGAACGGAACCTGCACGGTGACGCCGGCTGCCTTCGCGGACTGCTCGACCGCGGCGCAACCACCGAGGACGATGAGGTCAGCGAGCGAGATGCGCTTGCCACCGCTGGCGGCAGCGTTGAACTGCTCCTGGATTCCTTCGAGGGTGCGAAGGACACCAGCCAGTGCTGCCGGGTCATTTGCCTCCCAGCTGCGCTGCGGCTCGAGCCGGATACGGGCGCCGTTCGCGCCGCCGCGCTTGTCAGTGCCACGGTAGGTCGATGCCGACGCCCAGGCGGTTGCCACGAGCTGCGAGACCGTGAGGCCTGATCCGAGGATCGTGGACTTCAGGCCGGCGATGTCGGCCGCGTCGACGAGCGGGTGGTCAACTGCCGGAACAGGGTCCTGCCAGATGAGGATCTCGGCGGGAACCTCGGAGCCGAGGTAGCGGTTGCGCGGACCCATGTCGCGGTGGGTCAGCTTGAACCAGGCGCGGGCGAAGGCATCGGCGAACTCCGCCGGATTCTCCATGAAGCGGCGTGCGATTGGCTCGTAGATCGGGTCGAAGCGCAATGCGAGATCGGCGGTGGTCATCATCGGTGCGTGACGGATGCTCGCGTCGTGCGCATCGGGGACGGAGTCCGCGGCCGCGCCGCCTGCGGGCTTCCACTGCTTGGCGCCGGC
>CALPZT020000272.1 GCA_943328365.2 Bifidobacterium breve
AATGGAAATCTGCTTGGGCTGGGGAGCGCCGCGCAACTGGTGTTCCAGTCGCTGCAAATAAGCCCCCAGTCTCGGTCGATCGGCTTGAAGCCCTCCGGAACCAGTGCGATGTGCGTGGTGGGCAAGCCGATGGCGGAGTCATCTGGGTCTGGGTTCAAGCCGGGCACGGACGTAAACCTGTACCTGCTGCCTTCCATTGGGCTGGGATCTATCCAGGTGGGCGCGAACGGGTCGTTTTCCGGCTCGGTTCCGGTGCCAGCCGGCCTCGCTTCGGGCGCGCACACGCTGCAGGTGAACGGGTTCAGCCCGTCGGGGGCGGTGCGGAGCCTGTCGCTGGGGGTGCAGGTGGTGCCGGCTCGGCTAGGTGTGACCCGGAAGGCGTCCGCGCGAGTGGTCTTCAAGCCGAAGTCGGCGGCGCTCAGCGCGCGCGACCGCAAGGTGCTCAATGCGCTGGCGAAGCGCGCGGGGACTTCGAGCACCCACGCGGTGGTGGTCAAGTTCGCGCAGAAGAAATCCCCGACGAAGAAAGAGCGGACAGTTTCGGCCCGACAGGCTCGCAACGTTGCGGCGTTTTTGAAGTCCAAGGGGGTCAAGGGCTCCTACGTGATCCGCGGGGAACGCGTTGCAGGTTCGGGTAATCGCGGGCGCCTGGTCAACATCACCGCCACCTACCGGACTGGATGCTGAGCGAAGCGATGTAGCGAGGACCCGACGGACAGCGTCCGAAGGGCCACCTCGTTTGGCGTGCCTGAAACGCGTGGGCCGAGAAGGGTCTGGAACAGCACCGCGGTGCAGCCGGCTTCGACAGGTTCTGCTTGCTGGAGCGAGCTCGGTGCGATGCCCTGAATCGCGGATCGCCACAGGCATGTGGTCACTCGTCGGGAGTCGGGAGTCGGGAGTCGGGAGAGCGTCCGACAGAGGGGAATCCGGAGTTGCCGAGTGTCATGTGAGGGGTAACCGCCGCGAATCAGACGGATGCGACGAGTGCCTCGTACATTTGTAATATTCGTCGATTCTCACGAGGCAAGCTTCGGCGCTTCAGCGGGCCGATCCAAGAGGACGACGACTCGACAGCCCGACGACCCGGCTCCGGTGATCCGCCGGCTGCTCCATCCCTACACATCTCGCACATGATCAGCCAACTTCGGTGCCAAGAGATTGGAGGACGTCCGCCTTGACGCAGCGCATTCTTCGTGGCGATTGCCGCTGGTCGGGCGTCGTCGCAGTCATCGCCGCTGTCGTATTGGCGGCGATCGGGGCTGTTGGAGTGCCAGGGACTGCGATGGCCACTCAGGCTGGCGGTCGGGGCCTCGAGAATGGGATTGCCGATGTCGGGTCCCGGTCGACGTACCCGCCGTGCTCGACGATCACGTGGGCGTATGACGCGACGGCGCAGCCCCGTTCGGGGGCGGCGATGCTCGTCGACGTGCGCGCTGCGCTGGGCGTTATCAGCCAGCGGACGGGCGTCGGGTTCCAGGAGATGCCGTTCGAGGCTTCAGTGGATCTGGTGTTCGACTGGTCGTCGTTGGGGGACTACGAGCCGGGCACTCAGGCGGCGGCTTGGCGATCCGGGGTGACCTTCGCGACAGGAGCCGAGATGGCCCGCGATGAATGGTCGGGGTTCACGCGAAAAGCCGTCCGGCGCTCTGGCGGGTCGTTCGATGTCGGGATCGGCCGGGGCTGGATCGTGGTCCACGAGGTGCTGCACTCGCTGGGTCTTGGGCATTCCGACGAGCCGGGCTCGGTGATGTCGCCCGTCGCACGGATTACGAATGTCCTCGGCCGAAAGCCGGCCCTCAGGGAGAAGCGAGCCCTGCCGCGTCCGGGGTTCTCGCCCGGAGATCTCGCCACGCTTGCCGCCATGTATCCGCGAGTGGGGTGCCCGTCCCAGTCGTGATGCCGGCGCGGGCGGTCAGGGATTTCTCGTCGATCGTGACCGGATGAACATTGCAGTGTTCAGATGAACATTGCAATGTTCATAGGCGGGAACCTGACGAGAGCTCACTTGGGTGCTTCCCGCCCTTCGTGAGGGGAATCCTTATACGACCGGACGTGGGTGAGGGGTATCCGCCGAGAATGGGGCGGGTGTGACGACTGTTTCGTATGTTGCGTGAATGCGACGCACCGCTCGAGTCAAGTTCTGGCGTGCCTCCTCAGTTCTCGCGGCAGGTGCCCTCGTGCTTGGCATCTTGGTGGTGCCCGTCATCTCGGGCAGCGCGGTCGGGGCGGATTCTGCATCAAGCGCAGCATACGGCGCTGATGCGGTGAAGGCTGTTCAGCGGACACCGTCCTACCCCTCATGCAGCCCTGGGCCCCCGACGACCTACGACCCCATGACGGTACGTCTTGCTCAGTCCCCGTACTCGGACAGTGCGCGCGCCCAGGTCGATATATCGAGCGTCGTCTCCGGAGGCGCCTACCTGCGCATGTTCGCATCCGGGGATTCGAGTGAGCCTTGGGGCATCGCGATGTACCAGAACACCACAGATTTGGAGGTGAGGTGGAGCGGGACTTCTTCAAGTTGGGTGCTGCCGAATGCCTCGGGCTATGGCACGGCGCGGCGTTTCACGGAGAAGGGTCAGGTATTCGGTCTCTACTCCGGTGGATTCCTGCACGACAGCTCAGTGGAGCACTACGGCAACTTCTTCCTCATCGGCCAGACATGGCCAACAGGGACATGGCCTTCCGGCGACACGTTGACCTACACGCCGGACCCAGCCCAGAATGACTGCACGGGAACAGGCTTCTACGTCGCAAGTGCCAAGACCAGCGCCATGGCGGGCCCGGTAGTCATCACCGGTGCTGACTCGGCGACTGTGGTGGCTCCAGCAACCGCCGTCGGAACGCTATCCGGCAATGTGGCCGTTACATGGTCAATTTCGAGCAGTCGGGATTCGGCCTTGTTCCAGGTCTCACCGAGTGGTGCGGTGTCCTTTACGAGTGCTCCGACACCTGGCACCTACGCGGTGACGGTGGTGGCCACGAACAGTTCAGCTACTTCGAACTCCAAGACGATCTCCGTGACCGTACCGGTACCGCCGACGATCACCGGGGCGAGTGCAGTCGCTGTGACGGTTCCTGCAACCGCCGTCCAGACACTCACGGCGAGCATGGCAGTGAGCTGGTCGATCACCGGAGGAGCAGATGCAGCCCTGTTCCAGGTTGGCGCGGCCACCGGTGCTGTGTCGTTCTCCGGCGCATCGACAGCGGGCACTTACGTCGTCATCGTGACCGCGACAGACGCGGCAATCGCCGGGAATGTGAGCACGAAGGCGATCACGGTGACCGCGTCCAGTGGTAGCGGCAGCGGCGGCAGTACTGGTGGCTTCTCGGGCAGCGGTAGCTCGTCCTCGAGTTCGTCCTCGAGTTCGTCCTCGTCAGCCGCCTCGGCGCCTTCGACCGCAGCCCCTGCCGTGTCAGCGACATCGGTGTTGATGCCGATCAACAGCTCTGACAATGGCAACCTGCCTGAGGGAGGCCTGGCACAGGGCGGATCGCTGCTCCTCGTGAATGGCCAGACATCGCCGGTCTCGGTTGTTCCTGATGGGACGAAGCCGTCAACCGGCCTCGTCGCTACCGGTGAAGGCTGGTGGTTGCGTTTGTCAGGCCGGAGTCGCGCCGACATTCCACTCGGCCTGACAGCCTCGGGAGCATTGATCCTCCAATCCCCGCAGGCACGGACCCGCACCAAGTCGGTGCAGCCGGTGGCTCAGGCATCTGGCCGGGGCTTGAAGGCGTCCAGCGAGGTGAGGTTCTACATCCTGCCAGAGACGCTCATCGGCGCCCTTTCGACGA
>CALPZT020000273.1 GCA_943328365.2 Bifidobacterium breve
GCACCCAGCCCGGTGGGTTGGAGTGCACGCCCATATGCCGCAGCGACAGCATGGCGTCGCTGCCCGCGGTGGCGGCCACGCGCAGCCCGGCGCCGACCATTCGCCGGTACATTTCCGCGGAGGCGAGGTCGTCGGCGTTGGACAGCACGTCGACCGAGTCAACGACACCGAGAGCCGCGTCGAGCACAGCGCAGCGCGCTTCGGAGTTCCGCGGGTCTGTGCGGCCCATCACGCGCTCGAGGACATCCTGTGGGGCGTCACCCCAGACGGGCATCACCGGGTGGCAGTAGCCGACGACGGCGCCAACCGAACGGAAATCGGCCGCCGCCTCGTGGTTGAAGGGCACGTCGACTCGGACTGCGCCCTGTGCGTGTCCGGTCTGGTAGCGGCCGACGTCGCGTGCCGCACCGGTCACATGCACGTGCCCGTAGAGGTCGTTTCGGTACTCAAGACCCGCGTGTGCCGGCGACGCATGGGAGCCGGGCAGTTGGTGGTCAAGCGCGGCACGGAACAGGCCGACGTCATGCACGTGTGCCGTCAGCTGGTTGGCTGCAACGAGGTTCATGAAGTCAAGGCCTTCGCCGCGCTGCATGGCCATCGCCTGGTCGGCGCCAACGGCGTACTCGCCGCCGTAGTTGGCGTGCACGTGCAGGTCGGCAGACCACCAGCCGCTGGCATGGGGGTCGAACCGTCGCACCAGTTCCGCGGCGACGGTCACTGCAGTACCCGCCTCGACCAGCGCATCCACCTCGAAGGGCAGGAACTCGATGCCACGCATCGCGCGCACGACGTACTGGCCCGGGGGCACCACTACCTCGAGGTCGTCGCCGTGCGCGTAGCCGCGGCCATGCACGTCCCACTTGCGCATCCCACCGCGCGGGAAGTGCGCGGCACCGTCCGTGCCGATGACCGACCATCGGCAGGGTAGATCTGCGGTGAGCCGCAGGACGCCCCCGGCGACTCGTTCGACGGCGTCGGGGGAGACGTGAGGCACGCCGTCGACGACAACGGCGATGGTGCACGCGTCGTCGTCGAGATGCTCCTCGAACAGCGCATGCTCGCCATTCGAGAGCGAGACCGACTCTCCGCCTGCCGTCACGCGAATGGGGAGAGTCGAGTTGCAGGACACCAGGACCGGGACATCGACGACCACGCACTCGGCAGCGACCGTTGGAATGGGCGTGTTCCATATGACCCCTGCGTCCGACACGGTGAGGCGCACGAGACCGGTGACAGTGTCGACGTCGCTCGCACCGACGAGAGCGGCGGCGACGTCCTGCGCGGAAAGCTCGCGGTCGTCAGCGAAACGCGACCAGAGGGCTTCCAGCGCCGCGTCGCCCGCATGGTGCAGGGGACGGGCCACGACGGCGCTGTTCCACGCGTCGGCACCCCACGAATCCGGCGACAGGAGTCGCAGCCGTGCTGCCGCCACCATTTGCGCGACCACCGCGGGGAAGTCGGCAACCGCGTCCTCGCAGCACATCAGCGCTCCGCAACGCGGACAGGACACGGATCCCCTGCAATGCGGAATCCCAGATTCCCTGCAGTCGAGTCGGGAACCTGTCGCGACCGGGCCGAAACGCGATACCGCCGGCAGTATGACGCGTGACACAGGTACGAGCCCCCACGGGCGGCCACAGCATGATCGGCTGCAGTCCAAGTGCTGGACGTCCACTCCCAGACATTCCCGATCACGTTGTAGAGCCCGAAACCGTTCGGGGCGAAGCTGTCCACTGGGCACGTCCCATTGCGGAAGCCCGACTGCGACGCGGGGAAGTCACCGCGCCACACGTTTGCGCGCAGCCAGATTTCGGACTCGTCATTCCCCCACGGGAAGTCCATTCCGGACAGGCCGCCCCTGGCTGCGTGCTCCCATTCGACCTCGGTAGGCAGGCGGACCTCAAGCCACGCGCAGTAGGTCAGGGCGTCGTACAACGACACGTGGACAACAGGATGGCTGGCGTCTGCGTTTGAGCCGGGACCGAAAGGAGCGCGCCAGTGGGCCCCATCGACACCTAGCCACCACGGAGTTCCGGCGGCGTGACCACGCACCGGCGCGTCCGGTGGAATGTGCGCCGCCATAACGAAACTCCAGCCCTCCGCCTCGGCGGTCGTCACGTGACCGGTCGCGGACACGAACGCGTCGAAGTCCGACACAGTGACGGCCAATGGCGCGATTCGAAAGGGTGAGACGAACACGGGTAGCGCGGGCCCTTCACCGTCACCTGGCACTGCGCGTGGGGAGGCCGTCCCGTGGATCACGTCGCGGCCCGCTATCGAGATCAACCCGGTGCCGCCGGTGGAGGCGTCGACGGATGCCGCAGGGATGGGACCAGCGTCGGTCCCTCTGGTGATGCGCCCGCAGCAGGGCGTCGTGCCTGTCGCTACCAATCCTGCTCCTCGTAGTAGGGCGCAACGTCGCTGCGCCATGCGAGCGCCGCGGCGGTCAGTTCCTCCGTCAGCTCGGGGTGGACATGCCGCAGGTTGACCGTCTCGCCGATGTCAGTCGAAAGATCTGCCAGGAAGACCTCGTGCTCGGACAGGTTGTCGTCTGATTCGTACGGTCGCAGGGTCAACTTCCACGGGCCGCGCCGCACTGCTGTTTGCTGCCGGAACTCCCAGAACAACTGGTCGTGCGGCGTGCTCGCCCCACGAGAGACCACGGGAAAGATGTCCAACCCGTCGATGTCATACGCGGCTGGGTCTCCGCCGGCGGCAGCGAGGAGCGTCGGAAACACATCGATAGTGACGACCGGCTCTGATATCACCTGGCCCTTGGGCACCAGCGCTGGCCAGTGGATGATTGAGGGAGAACGCAGCCCGCCCTCGAACAGGCTGGTCTTCCCGCCCCGCAGAGCCCCGGCAGAAGCCCCGTAGTACGGCTCCAGATTGCCGTCGAGCCAGTTCGCCGGGTGTCGGGAAGGCCCGTTGTCTGACATGAAGATGATGCAGGTGTTCTCGAGCTGACCTTGCCTCTCGAGCTCCGCGACGATGGCACCGACTCCGTCGTCCATGGCGCTGATCATCGCCGCCATGATCCGGCGCGCAGGGGTGAGCTCGGGGAAACGGTCGATGTACTCCGCGGGGGCATGCATTGGTGAATGTGGTGCGTTGTAGGCGACATGCAGGAAGAACGGGGTGTCGGATCCCTCGCCCCGCCGCAGGAACTCCACCGCGTTCTCACTGATGAGCTCGGTCATATACCGACCGTTGCGCCACACCTCTGTGTCGTTTTCCCAGAGGTCGTGAACGGGGTAGTACGTCGGATCCCACGGCCATAGGTTGTAGTCGATGTGCGAGAAGTAGTCGATGGTCCCTGAGAGGAGTCCGAACCAGTCGTCGAAGCCGTGATCGCTGGGTCGAAAGCCCTCTGCGACCCCGAGGTGCCACTTGCCAACAAGCCCTGTTCGGTAGCCCAGCGGCTTAAGCGCGGTGGCGAGTGTCGGGATCTCAGGTGACAGGCCAGGCTCGGACCGGTGCCCGCCGAGGACGTCAGTGATGCCGGTGCGAGCGGGATGGCGACCGGTGAGCAGCGCGGCACGTGAAGGCGAGCAGACGGGCGAGTTCGAGTACCAGTCCGAGAACCTGGCGCCGCCTGCCGCGAGTCGGTCAAGGTGCGGAGTCTTGAGATCGTCGGCACCCATGCAACCGAGGTCGCCGTAGCCATGGTCATCGGTGAGGATGGTGATGAAGTTGGGTTTCACGCAGACTCCTTGTTGGGGCAGCGGTTACCTCGTCCTCTGACGATAGACATCGTATGTATGACGAAAGTGCATCACAACCA
>CALPZT020000274.1 GCA_943328365.2 Bifidobacterium breve
CCCGCCTTCATGAAGCCGACGAACTTCTCGGTGACCTCACCGCTCTCGAGGAACCGGTCGCGCTGATCGGCGGGCAGGGAGACTGCGTACTCGCATACCCTCGACCACGCCAAGCCCACTGCCTTCGTCAGGGAGGCCGCGACGGTCGCCGAGACCGCGGAACCGGCGATTGCCCCGCCCGGAACGAATTTCATGAGGTTCGTCACGGCGTACTTGCCGGCCATCGTCGCGCCGCCTGTGAGCACGATCGACCCGGCCGCCGCCATCGCCCGTGAACGGCTAGGCGGCAGGCCGTACGCGGCCGTGATCCGGGCGATCATCGTCACCTGATTGGGAATGAGGAGCGCAGCGTCAGCGAAGGGGATCGGTGTTGCGCCGATCCCGGCCGCGATCACCGCGGCTTGATTGACGATGCCAGCGACCACTTTTTTTTTACGCCCGATGTCGAGCACCTGGGCGGCTGTCAGGGCTCGCTCGGCGATCTCGGGAACCACCTCGTAGGTATCGTCGAGCAGCTGCTGGAGGCCAAAGACAGGTGCGCCGCTGAAGTCGTCGACGAGCGCATTCGTGAGCACAACTCGTCCGCGCGGGGCGAGCGGAAGGCCAAGGCCCTCGATGTATCGGGCGAACTCGAGGGCATCGGGATGAATGACACCGTCGCGCGTCGGCACCTGGGCCATGACGACGATGACCGGCAGGCCGACCGCATGAAGGGCCTTCACGAACTCCGCTTGCGCCCCCTCGAACCTGCGATCAGACCAGCGGACGAGGTACCAGGCCGCATGAATCCGCTGATCGACCGGACGAGCCCCATGATCCGCGACGAGGGTCTTCAGCCCCTCGAGGATGACGTCGCCGGCCGTGCCGGTCTCGAAGCCCTCGGAGTCGTACAGGCCGAGGAATCCGTCGGGATGCCGGTGGTACACCAGACCCTTCGTGACCGGCTGGCCGACGCCTGTCCGGGCGACATCGCGACCGAAGATCGCGTTCACGAGGGTGGACTTGCCTGCCCCCGTCTTGCCGAACACCGCGAGGTTGAAGGTGCCGAGGGCCGCGAATGCCTCCGCGAGCCGCTGCTCGAACATCCCCTCGAGGTCGGCACGGCTCAGGTCATGTCCGGATGCCGGAGTTCCGGGCTCGATGGTCATTTCCCCACCGTACGCGTCCGAGCCGTTCGCTGCCGCCAGCCCCCGCGGGTTACGGTGGAACCATGTCGAGACGAGGGCCGAAACCGCTGAGCGTGGCGGGGGCGCTCCTCCTCATCTGCGGGATCGGGGCGGCGGCAGTGTGGTGGGGCCTGCCTGTGGCTCGACAGACGAATATCGCTTCGGTGGTCGACAGCATCGCCGGCCCCGTCGTCGTCCCCGGGGAGTACCGCTCGATCATTCGCAAGGCGGCCAAGCTGTGCCCGGAGATCCCGCCGAGGGTCTTCGCGGCCCAAATCTCCGCCGAGAGCAGCTGGGATCCGTCGGCACAGAGTGGAGCCGGTGCGCAGGGAATCGCCCAGTTCATGCCCAAGGTCTGGGCCCAGTACGGCATCGATGCCAACGACGACGGCGTCGCGAGCGTCTGGGATCCGACCGACGCCATCCACTCGGCATCGCTGCTCAACTGCGTGAACCGGGAGCTGGTGAAGGACGTCGCGGGCAAGCGCCTCGAGAACACCCTCGCCGCCTACAACGCCGGGTTCAGCGCCGTCCGGAAGTACGACGGCATTCCGCCGTTCCCCGAGACCGAGGCCTACGTCGAGCGCATCCTCGACATCTCCAAGACGATCGAGTTCTAGGGGCTACTCGCCCTGCGGCTGCTCCGGGGCTTTCTTCGCGGGCGCCTTCTTCGCGGGTGCTTGCTTCGCCGGCGCCTTCTTCGCGGGCGCCTTCTTCGCGGGCGCCTTCTTCACCGGAGGCGGCCCCGCCGGGAACACCTCGCCGAGCATTCCGCTGATGAACGACTCCGGGGTCGCCCCAGCGCCCGAGCTCACCCCCCAGTTCTTCATCTCGCGCAGGAGCGCCTCCTTCGCCCGTGCCACCTGCTCGGAGACCACCCTGTCCTGAGCCCACTTGAGTTCGCGGGCACGAAGGGCTCGCTCAATGCGGAGCATCTGCTCGGCTGTCGCCGGCAGTTCGTAGGCCTCCGACACGAAACGTGCGATGTCCTCGCGGTAGTCATGGCCGCGGCGTCCGAATCGTCCGGGGACGACATCCATTGCGTTGATGAGGTCGACCCCGGTGAGGACGAAGGAGGTGCCAGGACGCCACGACGTCGATTTCGGGGTGCGCGGAGGGCGCTGCTCGGCGGGCCCGAGCCACCACGGCCGGCGCAGGAGGATGTTCGTGCCGAACTTCGGGATGGGGTCATCGAAGTGGCTGATGAGGTAGTGCCTCGCAGACGCCCGCTCCGCCGGATCGAGGGCGAGAATCTCGCCGAAGCTATCGACCTCGATCATCGATCCGCTCGGGTCGATGCGGTCCGGATCCAGTCGCCAGGTCTTCGCGAATTCCGTGGCCGAGGGGGTGCCGAGGTAGATCGATGAGTGGACGAAGTCGCGTTCGATCGCCTCCACCGATCGGTGACGCCAGATGTCCTGCATCGTGAGCGCACCGAGGCTCTCGCCGAAGAGCACGAACTTGGGCCGGTCCTTGTCGCGCATGCCCCGCAGATAGCCGGTGATCGCATGCATGAGCGCACGATTCTGCTCGATCGCCAACCCCGTGCGGGTAAGCGACATCGACGACGGCAGCATCGAGTACTGCATCGTCGCGATCGCGCAGTCGCCGAGGGTCAGGTACTCGAGCGCCTCAGCGAACACGTAGTTGATGTAGCCAGACCCGGTGGGCGATGCGAACACGAGTACCTCGCGCTCGAACGCCCGCGTACGGATGAGCTCGTCCATGATGAGGTCGACCCGGTCCTCGACCTCGGGGGCCGAGTCGAGGCCCACGAATAGCCTGATCGGGTCGAGCTTCGCCGGGCAGCCCATGACCTCGGCGATCTCCTCGCGGGTGAGGACCATGTTCGTGAAGCGCCGACCCTCGCGCGAGAGCGTGTCGAAGGGAACGAGACTGCTCGGGCTTCCGGAGACGAACGGGCTCTGCGGGGGCGACTCATAGGCGGGTTCGACAGCCGCCCCGCCTTGCTCAACGCGGCGAACGGCGTACTCGTAGGCGGCGATGAGCCCTCCCGCGAGCAGGGCGAGCGAGATCGCGTGGCCGACAGGGTTTGACACGACGTCGTACCTCGGGGCGACACGGGCAACGCCCCTCGCCACCGCGCGGGCAACGAGCCGCTCGCCGGCCTGAAGCCCGAGCACTCCAGCGCCGACTCCCACCGCGATCGCCGACGAGTTGCGTGTCGACACGTTTGCGATGGTCGTATCGCCTGCAGCCTCGGCCTTTCGATGGACGCGCTGGATCTCGATTGCCGAGGCGGCAACGCCTGCCGGCAGGGCGATCGGGACATGACGGACCCAACCGAGCCGCGGCGACCGATCAGCGAGTACGTCGAGGGACCCGATGACAGCGGAGAGGGCCGCTCCGGCAAGTGCCGCGCGGGAGGCGCGCTGAGCCACGACCCTGATGGCTCCACGCCGAAACCGCTCATCCTCGTGCGGCGGCAGCGCCCGCGCTAACCCCTCGCATGCCGCAGCGGCAGCAGCGTTGGTAGCGACGGCGAACAGGAGCGCCGCGGCGGGGCTCGGCTCCTCAGCTCCTCGTCGGACGACGGTTCGGCCGAGGGATTCGATCACGCTCTGGGATGCGGTGACTGCCGA
>CALPZT020000275.1 GCA_943328365.2 Bifidobacterium breve
AAATCCAGATCCGTCGCACCCCCAAGCCGATCATCGCGATGATCGCCGGCTACGCGATCGGCGGGGGCCATGTGCTCCACGTCGTCTGCGACCAGTCGATCGCTGCTGACAATTCCCGCTTCGGGCAGACGGGCCCGAAGGTCGGATCCTTCGACGGTGGCTACGGCTCGGGCCTGCTCGCCCGGATCATCGGCCAGAAGCGGGCCCGCGAGGTCTGGTACCTGTGCCGTCAGTACGGCGCCGAGCAGGCGTTCGACTGGGGGCTGGTGAACGCTGTCGTGCCAATCGAGGATCTCGAGGTCGAGACGGTGAACTGGGCGCGAGAGATGCTCGCCCTGTCGCCGCTCGCACTGCGCATGCTCAAGGCCTCGCACAACGCAGCCGACGATGGTCTCGCCGGGATCCAGCAGTTGGCCGGCGATGCGACGCTCCTGTTCTATATGTCGCAGGAGGCGCAAGAGGGACGCGATGCCTACAAGGAGAAGCGCCAGCCCAACTTCGGCCAGTTCCCGAAGCGTCCGTAGAGCCCTGCCGTGAGCGATCGAGCCCTGCCGTGAGCGATCGAGCCCTGCGGATCGTGCTCGACGCCGCGGTGCCGTTCGCCGTGCGCCTGCGCCGAACGTTTCGCGGGGTCGACGTCCGTGAGGGCCTGCTCATCAAGGGGCCGTCCGGCTGGGGGGAGTTCGCGCCCTTCGACGACTACAGCGATGTGGCCGCAGCGCGTTGGCTCGACTGCGCCATTGAGGCGGCCTTCGGGTCTTGGCCTGCGAGCAAGCGGTCGGCGGTGCACGTCAACGCGATCGTCCCTGCGGTATCGCCGGGTGACGCCGCCCTCCTCACGAGGAGCGCCATCAATGATCACGGCTGCCGCACCATCAAGGTGAAGGTGGGTGGCTCGCTGGCGGAGGACGAGGCAAGGGTTGCGAGCGTGCGCGATGCTCTCGACACCTCGCTGGGGCGCGGGGTGGGGCGTATCAGGATTGACGCGAATGCTGCGTGGGATGCCGCGACGGCAAAGGCAGCACTGCGCCGTCTCAGTGAATACGACCTGGAGTACGTCGAGCAGCCGTGCCGTGATGCCGACGAGCTCATTGACCTGCGGTCTTCGTGCTCGGTGCCCGTTGCCGTCGACGAGACTCTTCGCACGAGCGACGACGCGCAGGCACTCGCCCGCCAAGGCGCCCTCATGCGTGAGATCGCAGACATTGCGATCATCAAGCCCGCGCCGATGGGTGGCATCGAGGCGAGCCTGCGTGTTGCTGAGGCACTGCCGATCCCGATCGTCGTGAGCAGTTCGCTCGACACCTCCGTCGGCCTGGCGGTCGCCGTGAATCTCGCCGGGATCCTCGGGATCGAGAGCGCCTGCGGGCTCGGGACAGGCGCCCTGTTCGCCGAGGATCTCGTGGGCACGCCTGAGCCTCCGGTCGATGGCATGCTCACCGTCCGGCGGGTCGCACCCGACCTCGCTGCGCTGCTTCAGGCTCGTGATCAGGTGAGCGATGAGCGCGCGGTGTGGTGGCGCCGGCGGCTGGCGAGGGCCTGGTCGGCGGGGTCGGAGCAGCGCTGCTCTGCGATCGTCGACGCATCGACGTGATAGTCGTGAAAGGGTGAGGCCGTGAACCCGTCGACCGCACAAGCGAAGGTCATGGTCGATGAGCTCATCCGCTGCGGAGTCTCAGATGTCGTCGTGGCCCCCGGATCCCGTTCGGCTGCGCTCGCGATCGCATTCGCCGAGGCGGAGGCCCGCGGGGAGATCGTCCTGCATGTGCGCGTCGATGAGCGCACGGCGGGCTTCCTCGCGCTCGGGCTCGGCAAGGTGAGCGGCGTTCCCGCTGTCGTGCTCACGACCTCGGGCACGGCCGCAGCGAACCTGCATCCGGCCATCATCGAGGCGGATCTGTCGAACGTCCCGCTCATTGCGCTCACCGCTGACCGGCCGCCGGCGCTTCGCGACATCGGCGCGAATCAGGCGATCGACCAGTTGAAGATCTTCGGCTCGTCGGTTCGCGCCTTCCATGAGATGGCGGCCCTCGACCCCGGACGCGATCAGGTGGCGGCGAACCGCTACTGGCGCTCGACGATCGCGCGCGCCGTCGCGGCCGCCACCGACGGTATGCGGCCGGGGCCCGTGCACCTCAATGCCCCGTTCTCCGAGCCACTCGTGCCATCACCGGATTCCTCCGAACCCGAGACCGGTGTCCTCGAGGGCCGTAGCGACGGTAGGCCGTGGACCGCCGATTCGCGCATGGTCGCCGGCATGAGCACTCCGCTCGATCATCTCCTCGAGACCCTCCTCGGCGATCCCGTGGTCCCAGCCCGCGGGGTCATCGTGGTGGGGGATCATGACGATGCAGAGGCGATCGGAATGATCGACGAACTCGCGGACGCGGTCGGATGGCCGGTGATCGGCGAGCCGAGCGGCAATGTTGCGGGGTGCGACACAGTCCTGTCGCACGGCGGGCTGCTCCTTGCCGACCCGGAGTTCGCGGCCGGTCATGTGCCCGATGTCGTGATGACGGTCGGACGTGTCGGCCTGAGCCGTGCGGTCATGCGAATGGTGACCGGTGCGGGCCTGCACATCGCGGTCGACGCCGATCCGCAGTGGGCCGATCCCGGCCGGTCGGCCGATGTCGTTGTCGCGTCGGTGCCGCTCCCGCCGGAGGAGGCCGAGGTCGACGAGGAGTGGCTTGCGTCGTGGCAGCGCGCCGACCTCATGGCTGCTGCAGCAGTCGAGACCGCGCTGGCAGCCGAGGGCGAGATCCTCACCGGCATGCACGTGGCGCGGGCCACCGCGTCGGCCGTCGTCGAGGGCGGGATGTTCTACGTCGGCCCGTCCTGGCCCGTCCGTCACGTCTTCAACTTCGCGAGCACGACGGTGAGCGACGGTTACGTCCTCGGCAATCGCGGCACCTCGGGCATCGACGGCTGCATCTCGACCGCTTGGGGCGCCGCCTCCGCGTTTCAGCGGCAGGAGGGCGTGGCAGCAGTGGCGCTCGTCGGCGACCTGACCTTTCTCTACGACAGCAATGCGCTGCTTGTGCCCGATTCGGAGCATGAGCCAGATCTCGTCATCGTTGTCTCCGACAACAACGGCGGCGGCATCTTCTCCCAGCTCGAACAGGGCGAGCCGCGATTCGAGCCGGTCTTCGACCGGGTGTTCGGGGTCCCGCTCTCGGTCGACATCGTCGGGCTCGCGCAGACGATGGCAGTCCCGGCTGTCGCCGTCGACACCCTTGCCGACCTTCAGGAGGCCATCACCGCCGCGCTCGAGGCTGGTGGCGTGCGGGTCGTCGTCGCGAAGACCTGCGCGCGAGATCGGGAGGCACGCATCCTCTCCTCGGTGCAGCGGGCCGTTCACGAGGCGCTCGGATCGGCGTAGCGCCGTGAAACGGGGGCAGCGGGAGAGGATCCTGGCGGCGGCGGCCGAGCTGCTCGCCGAGCGCGGTATCGCGCGCATCGGACGCCGGGAGGTCGCCACCGCAACCGACCTGCCCGCGCGAACGGTTTCGGAGATCGGCCCCACCCGTAGTGACCTCCTTCGCGTCGTCGTCGAGTCGCTCCCGTTCCCGCCGATCTCGGAGGCGCTGCAGCAGCAGGCGCAGCAGCCGTCCGTCCCCGCGATGCAGGCGCTCCTGACCGCGGCACGCGAAGTGCTCGGCTCGCCCGCTGCCGCCTGGGACACCCGCGAGATCCAGGCGCTGGCCCTCGCGCGCTACGACCCGGCCCTGGGTGCGGTCGTGCAGCACCGGCTCGACCAGCGCAG
>CALPZT020000276.1 GCA_943328365.2 Bifidobacterium breve
CCGATCATGGTCGCCCTGTGGTTCCGCTTCGGGATGCGCCAGCCGACACGCAGGCTCGTGTGGGGCGCGCTTGTGCTCGCGCTCGTCGGCCTCGCCATGGTCGCGCAGGTCTGGCAGGGGTTCACCCTGAACGCCCTCGGCGTCGCTGCCGGATTCGGTGCAGCAGCAGCACTCGCTATCTACTACGTCCTCGGCGATCGTCAGGTCCGCCAGCCCGAGCCCCGCGATGCCGTGTCGCTCACCATGTGGGGATTCGGTGCCGCCAGCCTGTTCTGGGCGATCGTCCAGCCCTGGTGGTCCTTCCCGTGGGCGTCGCTCAGTGGGTTCGGCTTTCCGCTCGGCGATGCGAGTTCGCCGGTACCACTGTGGGTGCTGTGCACCTCGATGGTGGTGCTCGGAACCGTCCTGCCGTTCTGGCTCGTCGTCGCCGCACTCCATCACATTCGGGCATCGCAGGCCTCGGTGGTCGGCATGACAGAGCCGCTGCTCGCCACGGTGATCGCCTGGTTCGCGCTCGGCGAGTCGCTCACCGTGATTCAGATCATCGGGGCGTTCGTGGTGCTCGCCGGGGTCCTGCTCGCCGAACGTTCGCGTTAGATTTCGGTCGACGTCTCTTCGAAGAAGTCCAGTCGCTCGAGTGCTGCCACCGCGTGCCGCGCGCTCGCGAAGAGATGCTGCTCCATGGCCCGCTGCGCAGCCGACGGGTCGCGCCGGCTGAACGCCTCGATGATGTCGGCGTGCTGATGCAGTGCCTGCTCCGGCCACTCCGGGACGAACTCGAAGTAGTGCATCGGCAGTGATCGGGTGAGCATCTTCAGCAGGCTCGATATCCGGCGGCTTCCGCACGCAGTGTTGATGATGCGATGGAACTCGAAGTTCAGCCGCTCCTGCTCCTGCGGGCTCGTCGCATGGCCCATCGCCTCATGCACCGCCTCGAGCCTGGCCAGCCCTTCGTCATCAAGGCGTGCGACCGCCCGCGCAGCCGCAAGGCCCGCTACGGTGCCGAAGAGCTGGTAATGGTCGGCGATGTCCTCGCGCTGCACTCGTTCGACATAGGCACCCCGCCGCGGCAGGGTGCGCACGAGCCCCTCCTGGTCGAGGGAGATGAGCGCCTCGCGAACCGGGAGCCTGCTCACCCCCATGTCCCTCGCGATCGCATCCTGATCAATACGCGTGCCCGGCCGAAGGCGACCGGTGAGGATCGAATCGCGAATGTGATCGGCCACCTCATCAGCGAGGTTGCCGCGCCGCATCGGGGTCGCCGGCGAGGCGGCACTGCTCACGACAGTTCGATCCAGGTGGTCTTGATGTCGGTGAACTTGTCGAGGGCATGCAGGCTCTTGTCACGGCCGAATCCCGACTGCTTCACTCCGCCGAAGGGCACGGTGAGGTCGCCCTCCTCGTAGCAGTTCACCCACACGACACCGACCCGAAGATCGCGGCTCACTCGAACGGCCCGATCGAGGTCGCGGGTCCACACTGCCGAGGCGAGGCCATATTGGGTGCCATTGGCGAGGCGCAACGCCTCGGCCTCGTCGGCGAAGGTCGTGACCGCGAGCACCGGGCCGAAGACCTCCTCCTGGGCGAGCAGCGTGGAGGGATCGACATGATCGAACACTGTCGGGGGGTAGTAGCTGCCGCCGGTCTCCTGCAGCACTGGCTCCCCACCCGTGAGCAGCTCTCCGCCGAGCGCGCGACCTGCTTCGACCATCGAGTGGATGCGCGCGAGGTGGGCTGCGCTCGCCACTGATCCCATCGCAGTGTCCTCGGAGAGCGGGTTGCCCGGCTGGGTCTGCGCGGCAGTTGCCAGCACCCGCTCCATCACCTCGTCGTGAATTGACTCGTGGACGAGCAGCCGCGAGCCAGCGGTGCACATCTGGCCGGCGTTGTAGAAGATCGAGAATGCGACGGTGCTCGCTGCCTTGTCGAGGTCAGCGTCCGGGAAGATCACGTTCGCCGACTTGCCGCCGAGCTCTGGCCACACGCGCTTGAGGTTCGACTGGGCGGCATACTCCATGAACTTGCGCCCGATCGCGGTCGAGCCGGTGAACGTCACGACATCGACGTCCATGTGGCGTCCGAGCGCTTGCCCTGCAACGTGACCGAAGCCGTTCACGACGTTGAGTACTCCGTCGGGGATGCCGGCCTCCAGCGCGAGCCGGGCAAAGAGAAGTGCCGAGAGCGGGGACGCCTCTGCCGGCTTGAGGACGACGGAGCAGCCGGTCGCCAGCGCTGGGGCGACCTTCCAGACCGCCATCGTGAGCGGGAAGTTCCAGGGCACGATCGCCGCCACGACCCCCGCGGGCTCGCGCTGGATGAGCGCGAGGGAATTGCGCGCGGTGTTCGGGATCTCGTCGAGGACCTTGTCGATCGCCTCGCCGAACCACCGAAGGGTGCGGATGACTGCACGGTTGTCGACCGCCTTCGCCTCGCGGGCCGGCTTGCCCATCTCGAGTGCCTGAAGCACGGCGAGTTCGTCGGAGTGCGCCGCGCAGAGCTCAGACCACCTGACGAGGATCTCCTTGCGCTCGAGCGGCGACTTATGCGACCAGCGGCCGTCCTCGAAGGCGCGCCTCGCTGACGCAACCGCGAGGTCGACGTCGGATTCGGATGCGAACGAGACCTCGGCGATCGTTGCCCCATCGATCGGGCTCACGACCGGCTGACGGCCGCCGGTGCCATCGACCCATGCGCCATCGATGAGCAGGCCGGTCGGATAGGTGACGCGGGCGGCGAGGGCATGCCAGTCGGTGGAGGTCACGGGGACCCTTTCTTCATGAGGTTCGTGAGCACGAATCTTGGATAAATGATACAAACGCCATGTGCGGCTTTCATCGAATTCCGAATATGACGATCTCCGCTCCGCTGTCCGAGAGGTCTGCGACCGGTTCCCGGGCGAGTACTGGCGTGGGCTGGAGCCTGACCGGTACCCCGAGGAGTTCGTCGCCGCGCTCACCCAGGCCGGGTACCTCGGCGCCCTGGTGCCCGAGCAGTACGGCGGGGGCGGCGCAACCCTGACCGAGGCATCGGTCATCCTCGAGGAGATCTCCGCTTCCGGCGGCAACCCGTCAGCCTGTCACGCGCAGATGTACATCATGGGCACGCTGCTGCGGCACGGATCCGATGAGCAAAAGGAGCAGTACCTTCCGCAGATCGCCGACGGCAGCCTGCGGCTTCAGGCCTTCGCGGTCACCGAGCCCGGGGCCGGCTCCGAGACGACGAAGATCCGCACGAAGGCCGAGAAGGTCGATGCCGGGTGGCTCGTCAACGGCCAGAAGATCTGGACCTCCCGGGCCCTGTACTCAGACCTCATGCTGCTCCTGGCGCGAACGACCCCCTACGACGACTGCGTGAAGAAGACCGACGGGCTCTCGACCTTCCTCATCGACATGCGCAAGGTCGACGGCATCACCATCAAGCCCATCGCCACGATGATGAACCACAACACGACCGAGGTGTTCTTCGACGACGTGCTCATCCCCGACGAAGCGCTCATCGGCGAGGTGGGCAAGGGCTTTCGCTACATCCTCGACGGCATGAACGCCGAGCGGATCCTCATTGCCTCCGAGTGCCTCGGCGATGGCCGGTTCCTGCTCGAGCGCGCCGTGCAGTACGCGAACTCACGCGAGGTGTTCGGCGGGCCGATCGGCGCGAATCAGGGCGTGCAGTTCCCGCTCGCCCGCGCCTACGCTGCGCTTCGCGCGGCAGACCTCGTCCGCTTTGAGGCCGCACGGATGTACGACGCCGGCGAGAAG
>CALPZT020000277.1 GCA_943328365.2 Bifidobacterium breve
CGAACATCACGTACGAGAGTGCCGCCCCGATAGCGAACAGGAAGCCGCCGAGGATGAGCCAGGACCGGCGCTGGGTCGCGATGTAGAGCATGAAGACGAAGAGGCCGAAGAACAGCAGGGATGTTCCAAGGTCACGCTGGAAGACAAGGACTCCGAGCGAGACGGCCCATGCGATCGCAATGGGCCCGAGATCCTTGAGTCGTGGGAAGCCAAGACCGAGGAACTTCGTGCGGACAAGGCTGAGCGAGTCGCGCTTCTCCATGAGGTAGCCAGCGAAGAAGACGGTGAGAAGGATCTTCGCAACCTCCGCCGGCTGAAGCGAGAACCCTCCGACCCTGATCCACAGGGTGGCACCGTTCACGGTCGTTCCGATGACAGGCGCGAGCGGGAGGACGAGCAGGACGAGGCCAATGAGGCCGAAGGTATACGTGAACCGCTGGAGACGGCGATGATCGGGCACGAGAATGAGCACGGCGATGAACAGGACAACCGCGACCGAGAACCAGGTGAGCTGGGCGTAGACATCTGGGGTTGGGATAGGAGCGTCATTGCGCTCGGCCCGCAGCGCGGACGCCACATCGATCCGGTAGATCATGACGAGGCCGAGGATGGTGAGCAATGTCGCGACGGGCAGCAGGACCGGGTCGGCGTACGTCGCGCGCCTGCGCAGCGTCACGTGCATGCCGAGCGACAGGATGACGACTGCGCCGATCGTGATCCACAGTCGTTGGTTCATTCCCTCAGTGGTCGCCCATGCCACCTGAATGGTCCCGAAGGTGCCGATGAGCCAAGCGCCGACGAGGAGGCCCAGTTCGATGTTTCGCCGGTTGGGCTGGCGAACGCCCTCCACCGCTTGCCGGGCGGCAGAGCTCATGGGGCGACTCCCGGGCACCCTGAGGGCGCAAGCGGGCCAGCGCAGGCTGTTGCGCGATCGTTGAGCTCGGAGACGATGCGCTGGGCATCACCCTCGTCCGAAGCGGGAATCCCCTTGCTGACCAACTCCTGATCGAAGAACGGCAGGGATCCGACAGTCAGGCCCGAGTCGTTGCTGAGCGTCGACAGATCGACGCCGAGGAGCGACCCCTGAATGCCGTTGTAGATCGCGACGGTACCGGTGCCAGGGCTTCCGTTGACGGCGACGTACCAACGTGAGTGCAGCCAGTTCGCGGCGACTACTCCGATGATCACAGTGGCCACGATGAGCATGGCGAGTGCGCCAAGCACCTTCCACCGGCGACGAGGCCGCCGATGGGAGCCAGTCACGTCCAACTCGATCTCAGCGGTGTCACGCTTGACGCGATGATGGCCGTGCCCACCGCCGTCGGCTTTGTCAGGATCGGGCTGAGCGTCATCGGGGAATGCGACATTGGGGAGTCGGACCCGAACCCGAGGCTCTCCGGCGGCACCGACCACGACGGGGATCACGTTGTCCTCGCCAGAGCCATCGCTGTCGATGACATCGGCGATGACGACCGTGACGTTATCGGGGGCTCCACGCTCGAGGGCGAAGTCGACGAGTCTCGTCACCGAGCCGGTGGGGTCACCTGAGCTGAGCAGGGCGGCTATTTCGTCGGCCGTCATGACTCCTGAGAGCCCGTCGGAACACAACAGGTACCGGTCGCCCACGCGTGCCTCGCGCACCGACAGGTCGGGCTCCACCGGGTTCAGGCCGTCGAGGGCCCGCATGATGAGGGAGCGCCGCGGATGGATGGCGGCTTCCTCCTCAGTGATTCGACCTGCGTCAATGAGGGTCTGGACGTAGGTGTGGTCGTGGGTGAGCTGGCTGAGTTCACCTCCCCGCATGAGGTACGCGCGGGAGTCTCCGACATGGACGATGGCAATTCGCTCGCCCATCCAATACAGGGCCGTGACGGTGGTACCCATGCCGGCGAGATCGGCGTCGGCTTCGATGACCCCGCGGATTGATGCACCTGTGTTGTCGATCGCGTCGGCGAGTGCTGCGAGGACCTCGCTCGCCTGCGGTGGCGACAGCTCGAGCTGGGCGAGCGTGGCGACGGCGGAGGCGGAGGCGAGCTCGCCGGCCGCGTGACCGCCCATGCCATCGGCGACGATGAGCAGGCGGGGGCTGGCGTAGCCAGAATCCTCATTGCCGCGTCGCACGAGGCCGACATCCGACCGTGCTGCGTATCGAAGGCGAAGGGTCATCTGCCGCTACTTCTGCATCTGGATCGTGGTGCGCCCGACCCTAAGGGGGGCACCGACGGTGAGGAGAGTGGGCGAGGTGATGCGTGTTCGATCGATCCAGGTGCCGTTGGTGGAGCCGAGGTCCTCGACGAGCCAGGAGCCTTCCGCGGGGTAGATGCGGGCATGGCGGCTGGACGCGTAATCGTCCTCGATCACCAAGGTCGAATCAGGGGCGCGCCCGATCGTCACCTGCGCGGTGGAGAGCGGGATGACAGTCCCGGTGAGCGGGCCCTCGACGACGACGAGCTTGCTGCCGACCACCTTCGTCTTCTTGCCCGCCCTGCTCGGCTTGGGCTGGCGCGGTGGACGGCGGGAGGGCTGGCCCACCGGTCGGGCATCGGCTGGCTGTCGCAGGTCGCGGCGCAGGATGAGGACAGTGGCGATGACGAACCCCCAGAGCATCGCGAGGAAGGCAAGCCTCGCCAGCGTCAGCCCAAGTTCGGACACGCTCAGCTGTTTCTGAATACGAGCGTGGTCGATCCGATCAAGATCTCAGTGCCGTCGTCGATGGTGATCTCGGTGATGCGCTTGCCATCGACGAACGTTCCGTTGGTCGAGCCGGTGTCGCGAAGCAGGACGGGAGTCCCGATGACGATCTCGCAATGATTTCGGGATGCGCCTGGGTCGACGATGCGGATATCGGCGTCGGTTCCGCGTCCGAGCCGGGTGATGCCGCGAACGAGTGGGTAGGCGACGTCGCCGACGACAAGGCGGGGCTGCCCGCGGACGGCGTCATCGGCCTTCGACTCATTGCCTTGCGAGCTGATCTCGGCGCGCGCCTCGCTGCGGACCCGGAAGATGCCCGTGTCGAGTTCTTCGTCCTCGCCGAACGAGACATCGATCGTGCCGAGGATCGTGTAGCGCTGCTGGGCTCCGTAGTCACGAATGAGCCCGGCGAGCTCAGCCCGAAGGGCGGTCTGGAACGGGGCAAGGCGGTTGAAGTCGTGCTCGGAGAGCTCGATGAAGAACACGTTGGGGATAACGGTGCGCTCGCGGTCGATCACTGCGGCGCGGTCGTCCATCTCACGCTGGAGGGCAGCGGCTATCTCGACGGGCTGGACCTCCGCCTTGAACGCGCGGGCGAAGGCGCCATTGACGAGGCGATCGAGTGAGTCCTCGAAGCGCTCGAGTAGACCCATGACTGCCTCCAAACCCAGGAACGATCGCGGACCGGGCATGCCTTGCCCGCCTTGGTCGAAGCCTAACCCTCGGGAGTGTCACGGCGGGGGAGCCTCACGGGGGAGTTGTCACTTCGTTGACCGAGAAGCGAGCATGCCTCGGAATCGCTCCCGAGGCGTGCCACCATTGACGAACCTCATACACTTGCACGAGCATCAGGCAGTTCAGTTACGCGCGAGTGGCGGAATAGGCAGACGCGCAGCGTTCAGGTCGCTGTATCCGAAAGGGTGTAGGGGTTCAACTCCCCTCTCGCGCACAAGGGGGCTTCCTCGCATTCCGGGGAAGCCCTTCTCGCGTATGTGCAGAGTCACTCCGGGTCATGCTCGTGAGGGAATTGCGCTTGTTCTCGCGTAATCTGATGTTGCTC
>CALPZT020000278.1 GCA_943328365.2 Bifidobacterium breve
ATCGCCATAGCCTCGGCTAGATTCGATGCGATGGTCGTCTTGCCGCATCCGCCCTTCGCGGAGAAGACCATGATGACCTTTCCCTTGGATCCCTCCGCGGAGGACTCCTCTGCGTGACGCTGCTGGCGGGATACCGAGGTGCTGCGCTTGCATGCCCCCAGCAGGGCCTCTGCATCGTCGGCGACGACGACCTCGCGAATGCCGGCACGCAGTGCCTCTGCCAAGGTCTGCACGTCGACGCGGCGGCGGATGAGGATCACGCCGAGCGAGGGCCGATCGAGGCGGTACTTGCTCGCGATGTCAGCAGCAACGCTCAATGGGGCGTCAGGACCGACGATGACGAGGTCCTCCTCCCCATGTGCATCGAGATGACCGATAAGCGACTGAAGGCTGTCGATCACCGTGACCTCGTCGGAGAGGGTGAGCTGGAAGCGCTCGGTATCACGGGCGGGATCCCCGAAGACAATGGACATGATCGCTCCTTCTACTTGACCAGATTGATGTTGTTGACACCGGGAGACGACTCGAGCGACGTGTTCTCGCCGAGGAGAGCGAGGTAGAGAACGCCCGCCTGAATTCCGTGGATGAGCTTCTCGGCCTGTGCCTGATCGACGGCAACCGTCACGAGGGTGGCTTGCCAGGTCTCATCGGTCGCACTTGACGCCTGCTGCTGGGTCGTCGGTCCGATCGCCAGTACCTCGATGCCGTCGAGCAGCGGAAGGGTCTGCACGACCGGCTCCGACTCGCCCTCGGCGGGCGGCACCTTCACCGTGTCGAATACAGCGATCCTCGATCCGGGCCGCAGGAACTGGCCGACCTTCGCCGGGTCCTCGAGGAGCACCGACACCGCCATCTGGCCCTCCGGGACCTGCAGCGGGGTCACGTCCGGAAGCTCCGCGGCGAAGGCGCCCGCGAGCACGACCTGGCCCGCCGGCATATTGGCGACTGCAAGGTCGGCACGGTTCGCGGTCTCGAACGATTGCATCGCGCCGTTCGGTGCCAGTTTGTCCGGCACCTGAGTGCTCTCGATGAGTCCCTGATCGAGAGCATCGCCGAACGACGTGCCGGCCGGGATCTCCGATGTCGTCACGACGATGCTCACCGGCTGCTGGTCTGCGACCGCGCGGGAGTCAGATGAACTGGCGAAGAGGAACACGGCGAAGCCGGCCCCGACCGCAAGCAGAACAGCGATGAGGATGGGAACGATGGGCCTTTTCACAGTGGTTCACTCACCTTCGTTGGGTACGGCGCCTCAAGCGAGCGCGACGCTCGGTCATCAGATCGGGAGGGGTCTGGCCTGGTACGGATGCTCAGGTCATGGAACGAGTTGAACTGCACGCACGCCGAAGTCATCGGGGCCGCCGACGTCGCCGACCACCACGTCGGTGCCCACCGATCCGTAGAGGCACGAGCGCTGGGCGCCCCGCCCGCAGGCTGTCTGGCTCCAGCCGCCCGGCGGGGCAATCCCCCCGGTGGTGTTCTTCAGCTTGTATCCGGCCAGCGTGAAGCTCTTGAACGACAGGATGGTGAAGTCAAAATTCCCCTGGCCCGTGCTCGTATGAGCGCCGACGACGGGCAGGATGATGGGATTCCCGGCAGCGATGATCGGGTCGAGCACGGTGTCGATCTTCGTACCGCACACCTGCGTGAGCGAGGTCTCCACCGCGATGACGTCGCCGATGTCCACCGTCACTGTCGTCAGGCAATTGGTGTCCGCACCAGGGAGGGCGCCGAAGGCGAATCCCTTCGTCACCGGGTTGTAGGTAATGCCGTTGACAGTGCAGGAGGTGCTGGGATCATTGGGGTCGAAGTCCTCGATCACCTTCAGCCCCTCCTCAAGGAGCGGCGCGCAGGCCGGAAGCAGGAACGGGAATTGGATCGGCGCAGACTTCGCGCCACCCCACCTCACCTGCGAGCAGGCCCCCACCGTCAGCTCATCACTCGATCCGCTGAGCACTCCCGCGAAGATCGGCAGGAAGTATGCAGAGCCGGATGAGTCCTCCGACCTGGTGCGCACCCGCGCATAGTTGCCGGTGACCGCTGTCTGGCAGTCGCTCCATGTCGGGGTAGTTCCGAGTGATGGGCAGGCGGCAAGCGGTGCGGATCCGCACAACTCGGTGACAGCGCTGCGCCCATCATCTGCGGCATTGAGGTTCGCGAATGTCCCGGCCACGACCCGGGAGCTTGCCTGGGTGGCGCACTCAGTGCGCTTGAGCGCGCAGTTCTGGGCCACCGCCAGTGCTGCAGCGTCCGCACCATTTTGGACGACTCGCCGCTCGGCGAACAGGCGTCCGCCATCGACCACGAGACCGAGAAGCCCGGTGAGCACTCCGGCCCCAAGGAGCAGTGCGACGAGAAGGGCGACAGCCCCGCGATCATCACCCCTGTGCCGACGTGAGATCGAACCATTCCATCGATGAATCAACCGACGCATAGCATCTCCGACCTCGAGTCCAACGTGAGCGTGTCAGCGCGTGAATTGCCCGGGTCGTAGAAGCGCAGCAGGTCGACCGGCAGGATCCAGGTGAACGGGACCGAAACGGTCACCGCAGTCGTCGACGTGGCGGTGGGCGCCGCCGGACATGCTGATGGTGCTGGCACGGTGAGAATCGACGTGGCCCCGAGTGAGCTCAGGCGGGCGGTATCCGGTGAGCTCGACTGGACCACCTGCGTCACCTGGGCCGCGGTGCGCCCGAGCGCACTCGCTCGCGCACCCTCGCGACTCGCGGCGTTCAGGCTCACCTGAACGAAGAACATCCGCCCGAAGTCGATGAGGCCGAGCAGGATGAGGAGGAGCAGGGGAACCACGATCGCGAACTCCACGGCCGCGGCCCCCCTGCTCGAATGTTCCCGCCTCGAATACATGTGCTTCCCCCCGTGACGGGAACTGCTTGTTGGTTGAACGATGATTGCCCGGCCTGCTGCCGGATAGCCGCGCGCTCGACGAGCGCGCTTCGCTCGGTCAGGAGACCGATCGGTGACTGATTACTGAAGTGCGGTGACAACCGAGTTGAACAGCGTGTTGAGCTGTCCGCCGACGAGGCCGACCGTGACGACGATCGCCACGGCGATACCGGCAACGAGCAGTCCGTACTCGACTGCAGTTGCGCCCGTGTCCTGGATGCTGCGGTTTCGTGCCTTGAGCAACAGCGTCTTCATGCGATTTCACTCCCCGATTCCGATGACGGATGGAGACTTTCCACCCGCTTCGAGCGCGGGCTGCGCATCCGATCAATGTCTGATCGTCCGGACCGTTGAATTCCGTTGCGCAGCCAAAGGAAATCTCGCAGTCCGCGAGGTCGGATGCCTGACGGAGAGGGGCATTGCCTGATCAATGACCGGCTAGCGCCGGAGTGGTGAGCGTGATCAGGAGGCTGCGAGCATCTCACTCACGGGCACTGGAGGCAGGAACAGATAGCCCTGAAAGGTCGTGAACCCGGCTGCTTCGAGGAGGTCGAAAACCTCGATCGTCTCGACTCCCTCGACGACGTGCCCCTTGCCCAGCCCGACGAGCAAGGCTGCAATGCGGCCGATCTCGCGCTGCATCCCAAGGCTCGAGTCGAGTCCGAGGACGAGGGAACGATCGATCTTGATGATGTCGAAGTCGAAGTCGTTGAGGAGGTCGCGGCTGTCGGCGCCGGAACCGTAGTCGTCGAGTGCCGAAGTATGACCGAGGTCGCGGATATCGCGCAGGAATGCGTTGGAGACGTCACTCGATGGCATGGGGTAGCTCTCGGTGAACTCCAGGG
>CALPZT020000279.1 GCA_943328365.2 Bifidobacterium breve
CCAGCGGGCCCTCGGCACGATCGTTGGCTTCGTCATCGTCATTGCGCTGAGCACGGTCGTCAACCAGCCCATCACGATGCTCGTCGTGGGGGCCGTCCTCGTCGGGGTGTCACTTCTCATTCGACTCAATCCCCGGCGTGCCTACTGGGAGTTCGTGCTGGTCATGACACCGGGTGTCGTCCTCCTCGTCGGTGCCGGCGGCGACGAAGGGTCATTGCACGAGGTCGCCGTAAGTCGTCTCTGCTTCACGCTCATCGGCAGCGCGCTCGGGCTCATTGCCATGGGGCTGCTCATCCCGTTCACCGGGCGCTCCGCTCACGCCGGGTCCGTGTCACATGCCGATGCGACTCACGGGTGAGGGCGAGGCAATTGCGGGCGATCGCGAGGCGAATCAGCCTCTGATCGTCCTTCCTCGGCATGCAATGAGCTGACGTAACAGGGCTGGCCCGACTGCGTGTTCGCAGTCGGGCCAGCCCTGTTACGTCCTTGAATCGTGCCCGACTATGCGGCCGGTGCTGCCGGTGCCGCACCGCCACCGCGCTGCCCTTGGCCACGTCCTCCGCCGTTGCCGCGATTGCCTTGTCCTGGGGCGGCGTTCTGGTCGGGTGCCTGGGCTTGGGCGCCGGCCAGATCGGCGGGCACGCCAGCGTTCGGGTCGGTCTGGCCGCCACGCGGGCCGTTCTGCTGACCGTTCTGCGGGCCGCCTGCGACTGCCGGACGCTGTCCGCCGCGGCCGCCGATCCGGTTCTGGAGGCTGTTGCCCGCCCAGGCCTCGAAGATGTCGGCGTGGAGGGTCGAAGCGGCACCGCTTGCGAGGGTGACGCCGCTCCCGCCGGTGGCGGCTGCCGGGTAGCTGACGCTCAGCGTGACCTGGGGTACGCGAACCGGGTGGTCTGTCGGGCACACGTTCCCGGTGGCGAACACGAGGTGGGAAATGTGGTCGGCGCTGTCGAGGCTGGTGCCGTCCCAGCACTGCGGGAAGGTGATCTGGGCGACGAGGCGAGAGCCAGCATCGCAGGTCGGCACTGTGGCGACACTCGTGCCGAACATCGGCTGAGCACCACGCGTCGCGCAGCCCCATGCCGCGGTCTGATCGGTGCGGCCGGCGACCGCCATGAAGCCTGCGGGGAAGGCCGTGACATCGGGGCCGCGGCCCTCGTAGCTCACGCGAGCGGAGATCGGCGCGACCCGGGTGCCGTCCTGGTAAAGGGCGGGGACCCAGTAGGCCGAGAGGTCGTTGGAGTCATTGCAGGTCGTTGACCCGGTGAGGAGCGAGGCTCCGGTGGAGCTCTCGTTGGTCGTCGTGTTGCCGAAGAACTCGTGAAGGTGGCTCATGCCTGCGTGGCCCGGCATGACGATCGGGTCGACTGACGCCGAGTGGCTGAAGTCGCATTGAACGGCGAATCCGCCACCGCCCTGACGGTTGCCACGATTGCCTTGGTCACCTGGTGCCGCTTGCACCGGGACCGAGGACAAGATGAGGGCGCCGGCGATGCTAGCGGTGATCGAGACTGCCGCGATTGAGCTTCGGGTGATGCTCATGTTCACTCCTGCTGCCAAGTTGTCCGGGCGCTTCCCGGTGGACACGAAGCATTGGGCAACATCGTGATCGAGTCGTGGGCGTCGCGTTCGGAACCTGTAAGGATGCAAGAGGTGTGGAACCGCGAGGATTCTTCTCCGTCAATTCTCGGTGAATCGCTCTCCCCGCACGATGTCCGTGACTTCACCGTCATCCGTATCCGAATGCCCAGGTGGCTGCCGGCCCTGATCGCCATTGCGCCGACGGGGAACTCGCGGCGCGTAAGGAGCACCGATGCCGTTGTTCAGTCGTTTGGGATGCGCAAGCGCATGGACGGCACTTGGGTTCACCGCTACCTGTGCGACCGGCCCGGGAACCGGTGTCAGCAGCTACCGGAATAGGCACACCAACTCTGCAACACGGCGAATGGAACTGCACACTCAAGCCCGCCGCACCCTAACAACCCCTCCAAGGCCAGACTTATTCACTTCCGGCTCCTTATCTGTCAGACCATTCGGCGTTTGGTGTCCACGAGTGTGGGAAACCGGCCGATTCAGAGCTGATCGGCAGGCAGGATCGCCCTGATGGCTGCTACATCGCCGTCGGGCTCCCACAGGACGAGCCATTCTTCCTCGCGGATGACCCGTGAGATGGCGCGCACGCCGCCGCTGAACATGCGGCGGTAGGCACGAGGATCCATGGGCTCGGCCTCAACCCAGTCCAGGCACTCGTCAATACGGGCAGCGGTTTCCGGGTCGCGGTCGTACAACTCGTCCAGTTGCGCTGCTGCGGCCGGGTCGAGCTCAACCTTCACGGGCGCGGCCGGCGCCCTACGCGCTGCTCAGGATGCGCGCGGGCGTACTCGATGCTCGCCTGGAGCGCCGCGTTCTCGAGGAACCTGCGCTCCAGCTCCGACATGACAACCGCAGGCTCCAGAACGACCGTGCCGTCGGGCTCCTCGTGGACGAGGTACGGCCTATCCGGCTGACCGACGGTCACTCGTCCACGAGGATCGGCCGTGACCAGGCGTGATGCTCCCATGAGTTCATTCCCTTCGTCCTTGTTGATTGTAGCGGGAGACCCGCAGGGGGCAAGGGGGTGGAGCCCACATTCCCGCACCGGGGCAGTTTCCCACACCACGTCCACGCCATGGACACCAAACGCCGAATGGTTCTGTCAGAAGGACCGGACCGGACGTACGAGAAGTCCCCCCGCCCCCCACTTTGCGACGGGTTGCTGAAGGCCGTTCGTTAACTGCTGGGCCCACGCGCTGACCGGAACTCCCTTCGCAAGGCCCCGCAGTCGTGGGGTTATCTGGCGGGACCTCCCAGTCGGCTCATCGCCGGGAAGGTCCGCGGTCGGCGTCCGCTTGCGGGCTTGCGAGGACGACCAATAGGTCTGGTCCCCGGTGATGCCGTCTACCAACCCCACGACGGTTCGCCTGACATACATCTGGTTCAACTCGAGCTTCGACGGCAAGTACCAGTCGGAAAGGCTTCCACCGCGATAAGCCGACGCAGCCCCCGCCGCTGAATCCTTCCCGCAGGCCTTGATGATCAGTTTGGTGTTCGCCGCACCGGTGCCGATCGCCGTGCCTGTCTTGACCGCCTCGTCGTAGCCGGCTTTGCCCTTGTCGCACCATATCCAGTAGGGGTCCGTGTTCCAGTTCGCCGGCGCGGACTCAAGGTAGCGCCCCCAAGCCTTCACTGAACCGGCGTCGTAGAAGACGACTCCGCCACCGGGGCCGGTATCGCCGATCGCACAGGGCGCGCTCGCCCCATCGCAGGTCGCCGCACGAGCGGACTGCCCGGTGACCACAGACACCCCGCCCAGCAGCGCCAACGCCACCATCGCCGCACCCGCGCGCCGAACGAACATCATGCCTCCCGTGGCTGATCGGATCAGCTATTTACCAACATGCACCTGCCACCGCAGTCCCTGTACGCGTTGCGTAGGCATACTGCAATTGCTTTGACAGCGTAGGCCAGATTGAGCCTGAATCCACCGACGGGTAACGTGCTGCGGCGCGTAGCAGCAATTCCCCACTTCCCCCAAGGTCGCCCCGATTCTGGTGTGGTCGCCCTCAACCCCGTCCGGGTTCCGTCTGCCTTGTTCTCGTTCACGGTGTCGCGTTCCGTTCATTCAATGTCGCCCGCGATCGTGGGCTGTCGCCTGCGCTCAAGCAGCAGAAAGCGCTGCCATGGTTTCGAGGAGGTCGCCCAGTTCCCCA
>CALPZT020000280.1 GCA_943328365.2 Bifidobacterium breve
GACCCTGAATCGCTGACCATCGGTTGCCGCGGCGTCGAAGGCCGGCTTCAGCCACGGCTCGAGCGACCGGCCCTCGTCGAGGGTGAGCCCGTGCACGAGCTCGGCGATGACCTCTCGCTGGCGGGCATACTCCGCCTCGGCTCCTGGCCGGTTCATCACGTACTTCACTGCAACGGCCTTCATGACCGACACCTCGTCGCGCACCTCATCGGGCACGACCAGGCGCGCCGCGTAGCGCGTGAGCGGCTCGCTGCCGTACTCGATCTGCGTCGCGATCTGAGCGCTCACGCAGAACCGTCCGATGAGATAGCTCGTGAAGGTCTTGAGCTCGACGAGCGAGGCCATCGAGCCATCGAACTGACCGGGCCAGTACTCCAGGCTCGTGAGACGGCCCATCGCCTCGGTCAGCGCATGGACATCGCGGTCGGGCGCATACCGCTCGCGGGCGATCGCGACGAGCTCCTGCTGCACGCTGGCCGACCGGAACTGGGCGAGGTCGAGCAGGCCCGAGTGGACGGCGTCCTCGGCGTCGTGAACCGAGTAGGCCACGTCGTCGGACCAGTCCATCACCTGCTCCTCGAGGCAGGTCCGCTCGCCCGGGGCACCTCGGCGGAGCCAGTCGAAGACCCCTGCATCGTCGGCGTAGCAGCCGAACTTGCGCAGGCCGGGCTTGCGGGGCCAGGGGTACTTGCACGAGGCATCAAGCGATGCCCGCGTGAGGTTTAGCCCGGCGCTCGCCCCGGTCTCGTCGGTGATTTTTGCCTCGAGCCGCGCGAGCACGCGCAGGGTCTGGGCATTGCCCTCAAAGCCCCCGATGCCATGCGCGAGCCGGTCGAGCTCCTCCTCCCCGTTGTGGCCGAAGGGCGGGTGACCGAGATCGTGCGCAAGCCCGGCCACCTCGACGACATCGGCGTCGCAGCCAAGTGCATCGCCGAGCTCGCGGGCGATCTGCGCGACCTCGAGGGTGTGGGTGAGGCGGGTGCGGGGAAAGTCGGCAACCCCGGCGAGCATGACCTGGGTCTTGGCCGCCAGGCGCCGCAAGCCGACCGAGTGCAGCACCCGCGCCCTGTCGCGCGCGAACGGGCTGCGCACCGTTTCCTTGACCGGCTCGACGACGAATCGCTCAGCGTCGTCGCCGTCGTAGCCCGCTGGGATCCTCACCCGTCAGACCCTAGCGGGGACAGGGCTGCTTCCTCGCTCCCTCAGCCAGCGATGAGCCCGACCGCATCGCTGATGATCCGTCCATCGGCTCGGATCACGAGCGATGAGTACCCCTCGTGAGCGGCAACCCACTCGATCCCCGGCTCGCCCATCGCGAATCCGATGGTCGCGTAGGCGTCGGCAGTCGCGATCTCCGGGCCAGTCACGGTGAAGGACAGCACCGTTGCGGACGGACGGCGATGCCAGATGTGCTCGCCTCGCTCTGACGTACCCGATGTTGCGACCGCGCCATTCTCGACCCGGACGACCGCGGCGACGCGCCGCCTGCGAGCCGGGTCGGCGATCCCGATGTGCCACGGCTGACGCGGTGCACGCTCCCCGCTGCAGTGGGTGTCGCCACCGACGTTGATGCTGAAGTCGCGGATGCCCACCGACCGGACCGCGGCGACGGCCTTGGCGATTGCATGGCCCTTCGCGTAGCCAGCGGTATCGAGTCGCCCGGTGGACGGGTCGAAAGGAGAGAACACGCCATCGGACGCGATCTGCAGGAGCAAGCACTCATCCATGACGCAGCGGATATCGCGAAGGGCGTCGTCGCCGATCGGGTGCCCGTTGAGCCATCGCATGATCTCGCTTCGCTCGTCGTAGTGGCTGAACCGGTGCTCGTCGGTCGCGAGCGAGAACTCGCATGCAAGGCGGGCCCTCGCAGCATCGTCCGCATCGACGGTCGAGGCGAGGGTGAGCGTCGCCATCGTCCCCATCGTCGAGAAGACAGCGCTATGCCGAGCCCGCGCTACCGCGAGACCGACGCTCATAGCGAGTCCAGGAGCTGCTGAAGGGATTCGCGATAACCCTCGGTCGTGTAGGTGGCGCCGGAGACCCCGTCGAGCATGACCCCCTGTTGCGAGGCCTGCGCATCGAGCTCGGGCACCGCGTACGCGCTGATCTGCATCGACTGCCGATCGCCGGTGGGCCAGACCACCGCATGCGCCTCGCAGAGCGTGTCGCCGGCGACGGTCGCTGCGACCTGCACTGGTCCCCACCTCGTCGTGACAACCGGGCCAGTCACGGGCTCGGCTGTGTCGCACGTTTCTGCCGCGACGAGCTTCGCCGTTTGGACACTGGGGCTCGCGCCACCGGCATCGGCGGTTGCCTCGCTGGCGGACAGACTGCCCGCCGCGAGCGCCGGGTCGAGCACGCCGACGATGACGACGGCCAGGCCGCCGAGCGCTGCGGCGGGTGCGATGCGCCGTGCAAGGTTCGCCATGATCAGACTCCGAATCGTTCGAGGTGGATGTTCGTTGACTTCATGCCCGCCTTGCGCAAGCCCTTGATGACGGCCGATTCGAGCGCCGCCGGCCCGCAGATGAATGCGTGCCGGTCCGCGATGCCCGGGATCATCGCCCCGAGGCTGCGTGCCGTGAACGGATCCCGCGCGGAGAACCACTCGCGCGGACCGACGATGAGGTGGAGCTCACCGCCCCTTGACCGGACGAGGTCCTCGATCTCGGCGCGGTGCGCGAACTCGCGCTCATTCCGCAGCCTGACGATGAGGATCGGCTGCTGCTGGGGGTGGCAGTCCTCGAGAATGGCCCGGATCGGCGCGATGCCAACGCCCGCGGCAATGAGGACGACTCGGCTGCCCGCGGACTTCTCGGCGGTGAAGACCCCGTACGGTCCCTCGAGCAGCATCCGAGTTCCGGGCTTGAGCCTGAGCAGGCTCGGGGTGTCGTCGCCGAGCTCCTTGACCGTGAAGCGAATGCCCGCCGTGGTCGGGGCAGCCGACACCGAGAACGGATGCGCCTGCCACCACAGGCCCTTGGCCAGCGGGCGCATGATGAAGAACTGCCCGCCGGCTACGCGCATCCGGCGAAGGCTCGGGCCGTTCACGTGGATCGAGCCGATGCCGCTCGCCTCGCGGGAGACGGCGGTGACGTAGAGGCGGCGGCTCAGCGACGTCACGATCACTCCGATGCGCGACCAGGCAACGATCGCGACGGTCGCGATCGCGAGGCCGATCCACCACCAGCGCGCGATCCGGTCGATCATGAAGTCCGAGCCGAGGGTGAGCTGATGGCCGAAGCCGAGGATCACGGCGAGGTAGGCGGTGAGATGGAGGAAGTACCACGACTCGTAGGCGAGGGCGTTCTTGATGCGTCGCCAGGACGAGAGGCCGATGATGACGAACAGGGTGGTTGATGCAAGTGCCGCCACCATCCACGCCTCGTTGGCGAGCAGGTCGGCCAGGCCCCCGACGACGCTCTGGCCCGACCCCGCGGCCCAGGCGAGTGTTGCGAACACGGAGTGCGCCACCACGAGCATCACGGTGGCGATACCGAGCCAGCGATGCGCTGCGAGCAGGTGATCAAGGCCGTACCGGCGCTCGAGGAATGCCGGACGCGCGGTGAGGATGATCGCCGCAAGCGATGCGAGTGCGGCGAGCAGGCCGGTGAGCTGGCCAGCGGCCCGGAGCGAGCCCGTGCCGCCTCCGATGAGGGCCTCGACTCCGCCGTGCTGCCACCACAGGCCGAGGGTCACGGCGAGGATGAATCCGCACGCCGCGGTGATGTCGCTGCCCTGGAC
>CALPZT020000281.1 GCA_943328365.2 Bifidobacterium breve
CTAATCTTCACGCCATCGACGAGTGAAAGGCAGGAAGGTCATGCACATGACAACGAAGAAGAAGCGCATCCCGGAGTTGCACGTCGGGCGCGGGCAGCAGGCCGGGCCGCTCACGGTCTTTCCCGTGTGGACCGGTGCACCTTCACTCGCAGGACTCGTGATGGGACTCGCGGCTGACGTCGCCGTCGACGAGCGCGAGGGCAGCCCGGTGGTCGGCGAACTCATCGTCACGAACAAGGGCAGTTCACACGCACTGCTCGTCGAGGGCGAGTTGCTCGAGGGCGGCTGGCAGCATCGCGCACTGCAGCACGACGTGATCCTGCGCCCCTCGGGCTCGATGGTCGCCCCGGTGGTCTGCGTCGAGGCCGGACGCTGGCAGGGAGGAGGCGCGCACGAGCGGCGGGCCCGTCGCGCGTCAGGCAATGTCCGGGCCGCAATGAACGCAACCGACGAATCCCGGCGACAGCAGCAGGTGTGGCACCGGGTATCCGGCTACGACAGATCGATGGGGGCCTCCCCGACATCCTCCTACGTCGACCATCTCGACCGGATGCGGCAACGTGTTGACTTCGCCAACGTACCTGTCCTTGATGGCCAACGAGGGGTCGTGATCGGCCTTGCGGGGCAACCTGTTCTCCTCGAACTCTTCCCCTCTCACGAGTGCCTGACCGCCGCCCTTCCCGAGTTGACCTCCGGACTCATGATCGATGCGATCTCCTGCGCGACTCCCATGGTCATCACCCCGGGGCGCCGAGCCCGGCGACTCGTCGAGCGACTCGACGGCCGACGCACCCACCTCGCCGACGAGGTGAATGCCGGTGACGCCATCCCGTTCTCGCTCGTTACCGAGCATGCAGCGGTTCGCGGCGTCACCCTTGACGAACAGTGGGCTCACCTGACCGTATTCAATCGTCGTCATCCCCTCGTGGAGGTCTCATGACCGAACAGCGAAACAGCGCACTCACACCTGCCCAGGCCGATCGGGCCGCTGGGGTGCTCCTCGGCTTGGCGTGCGGGGATGCTCTCGGCGCCGGGTACGAGTTCATGCCCGCCCGCGTGAATGGCGAGGTCGTTGTCATGGAGGGCGGAGGCAGTTTCGGGTGGGAGCCCGGTGAGTGGACGGACGACACGTCGATGGCGATCGCCATCGCGGAGGTGTCGGCCACGGGAATCGACCTGCGCTCAGTCGAGGCGCTCGACCGCATCACATCAGGGTTCGTCTCGTGGGCGACAGGCGCTCGCGACGTCGGCGTTCAGACCCGAGCCGTTCTCTCGTCGATCAGCGATTCGCCGACGTCCGATGCCGCCACGTCGATCGCGAAGGATCACTTCGCCCGCACCGGGCGCACGGGCAATGGGTCGCTCATGCGCACCGCCCCTGTCGCCCTCGCCTACCTGCACGATTCACAGGCACGCCAGCAGGCGGCACGAGCGGTGAGCGGCCTCACCCACGGCGATGACGAGGCAGGCGAGGCCTGCGCACTCTGGTGCGATGCCATCGCGCATGCCGTCATCAATGGCAACCTCGAGGGCCTGCGCATCGCGGTCGACGTCCTGCCCCCGGATCGCGCCAAGCTATGGCACGCACGCCTCGACCACGCCGAAGCCGTTGCGCCGCATGAGATTCCATCCAACGGCTGGGTCGTGGCCGCGCTTCAGGCGGCCTGGTCTGCGATCACGCACACGCGGATCCCTCTGGACGACCCGGGCGCCGGCTCGTTCCCGGCGCAGCATCTTCAGCTCGCCCTCGATGCGGCCGTCAGGGCTGGCGACGACACCGACACGGTGGCTGCCATCGCCGGCGGACTCCTCGGGGCACGCTGGGGCGCCTCGGCCATTCCGCTCGAGTGGCAGCGAATCGTGCACGGCTGGCCGGGCATTCGGGCTCGCGATCTCATCGCGCTCGGGCTGCTCACTGCGCGAGGCGGCCGGCCCGACTCGAGCGGCTGGCCCTCGGCTCCCATCCAGGACTACAGCTCCTTTCCCGGCGTGCAGGCGCTCGCTCAGCACCCGCATGACCCCGGCGTTCTTCTTGGCGGAGTCGGTGCGCTCCGGAGCCTGCCCCTCGGGGTCGACGCCGTGGTATCGCTCTGCCGGCTCGGCGCGGACGAGGTCCCCGCCGCCGGTGTCGCCGACGGCGATCACATCGAGGTGTGGCTCATCGACAGTGCGAGCAGTGCCGCCAATCCCCATCTCGACTACCTGCTCGATCATGCCGCCGACGCCATTGCAGTGCTTCGGGGCGAGGGCCGCACCGTCCTGCTCCATTGCGTGCAGGCGCAGAGCCGTACCCCCGCCGTCGCGGCCCTGTACGGAGCAAGGCACCGGGGCGTCCCGATTGAACAGGCCATCGGTGACGTCTGCGCGGCCTTGCCCGACGCCCAACCCAATGCGGCATTCATGAACGCGCTGCGAGTGAGGTGCTGACTGGCAGTGGACCTGGCCGGCGACCGTTACCTGACCGTGACCTGATGCCATTGATTGCCCACACCTGAGGGCCTAGGTTCCATCTGTGACATCGTTGTCACGTCACGTCGCAGCCTGAGTGAGGATGAACATGCCCATCGACATGCGCGGCACTGCTGCGGTTATCACCGGCGGGGGTCGCGGGCTCGGCCTGGCCATCGCACGCGATCTTGCCGCACAGGGTGCAGGTATCGCACTGCTCGATGTGCTTCCGGAGGTAGCCGACACCGCCGCGGCGCTCGCCACCGAATTCGGCGTGCCGACTGTCGGCATCATCTGTGACGTTCGCGATGCTGGGGCAGTCGAGGCCGCCTTCGGTACCGCGGAGGCGCACCTCGGCGTGGCAACCACCCTCGTCACGGCCGCCGGCATCACGATCTGGGGCGAGAGCGCAGATGTCACGCCCGATGACTGGCAGCGCGTGCTCGACATCAACCTCAATGGCACCTTCTTCGCCTGCCAGTCCTTCGCCCGCCGGGTGCATGCGGCCCAGACCGCACTCCCCGAGTTGCTCGGCTCGGTCATCCTCATCTCGTCGATGTCGGCGCGGATCGTCAACATCCCGCAATTCCAGGCCTCGTACCACGCGTCGAAGGCGGCCGTGAGCATGCTCGCCAAGTCACTCGGGGTCGAATGGGCTCCGACGGGGATCCGCGTGAATGCCGTCGAGCCCGGCTACATGCTCTCCGACATGACCCGCGAGTTCATGGACGCCAACCCCGAACTCGCCGGCCAGTGGCGATCGCTCATCCCCGCCGGGCGAATGGGCCAGCCCGCCGACCTCGTCGGCCTCGTCCGCTTCCTCGCCTCCGCCGAATCGGGCTACCTCACCGCGCAGTCGATCGTCCTCGACGGCGGCTACACGGCCATCTGATCGACTGCCCCCTGTCGTGACCGAGTCTCGCAGTTTCGTCGCCGTCGACCTCGGCGCTCAGAGCGGCCGGGTCGTGCTCGGTACCTTCACGCCAGGCGGCCTTGCCCTCGATGAGGTGCACCGGTTCGCGAATGAGCCGATCACCGTCACGGGCACGCTGTGCTGGGACACAAGTGGCCTCTTCGAGCAGACCCTCATCGGGATCGCTCGCGCCTGTTCGCTCGCCGGCTCGCGGGGTGCGCAGGTTGAGGGCATCAGCGTCGACTCGTGGGGGGTCGACTACGGACTGGTCGACGCAAGCGGCTCGCTCGTCAGCCCCGTCCGGCATTACCGAGCGAGCGATCCCGCCATCGTCCCGATCGCGAACGAACACGTGAGCACGGCCGAGGCCTACTCGCGCA
>CALPZT020000282.1 GCA_943328365.2 Bifidobacterium breve
ACGACGGCCTTGGCACTCGGGGCTTTGTCGATCGCGGTCCGAGCGAGATTGGAGGGCACGGCAGTGTCGATCTCCGGTGCGATCACGTACGCGCACTCGCTTGGATCGGCCAGCACCTGAACGCTCGTCGCGATTGAGAACAGCGGTCCTGGGTCAGCGCGCTCGACTGCGAGGATCCACACCCCCACCGCCTCCTCTCGCACCACGATGAAGCGGGTACGGCGGTAGATCTCCCTGCCGGTGAAGTGCCTGATGATCGACTCGTGACTGGCAGGGCTGGCGACCGAGGTGACGGCAACGCCACGATAGGCGCTGGGCACCACGTTGGGCATCGCCCGCAGTTCATCGCACGCGAGGGTCGTCACCTCGACTGCCCCAACGCGACCTGCTCGGCAAGGTTTCGGAGGGCGGTATCGGCCCTCAGGCCCAGCCTGAGGGTCTGAAGGGGCAGGAGGTCATCCGGAGCAACATTGCCAAGATTCACGTCTGAGCCGTGCACGTTGACGAACCACGCCTGCTGATCCTTGCGAGGGGCCTCGAAGAAGGTCCGAGACAGCCCTGCGGCCCGAATCGCCGCATTGATGATGTCTGGTTGCGGAGTGCCATCGGCGTCATAGACCCCGACGGTGCCGCTTTCACGCCCCTCCGCAACAACGAATGTCGCACCGGCATCCAGGTCGCCGACGATTTCCATGTGCCATTCCGAAGGCAGGAGAACCCGGTCTGCGCTCTTGTAGCCCGTCTCCGCGAACACTGTGAAGCGCGGTGCCGCGACTGAAATGAGCTCCTGCTTCTCATCGGTACTCATTGGCACTGTTCCCCGGGATACCTCGACGGCCCCGAATCCGACCGATTCGGCCCACTCGAGGCAGGCATCGGCTTTCCCCTGCGCCCAGGCGATTTCCAGAAGGGTTCCACCGAGGCAGGCGACGACTTCATGCCGCCGAAGAAGACCAATCTTGCGTTCGAGGTGGCGCTCCGCATACGCCGTTCCCCAGCCGAATTTCCAGACATCGACGTAGTCGACGTGCGACTCGAGGTGGTCTGCCATCGCCCCGACGGGAATCCCCTTGTCAAGCACGTGGGTCATGCCGCGGGTGCGCGGCTTTCCCGGCAGGTCAGGAAGCCCCAGGAAGTCCGGCATCATGTCTCCTATACTACGCAGAAATTCACTTTACGACACCTGATCCGCCGACCGGCCAATTCGGGCCAGCACCCGAGCAGGCATACGCTTCATTCGAACAGTCCCTTGCACACCCAAACGTACTGAAGACGAGGCGGGAGCCGCTCATGGTCGGTGAAGGTAGCGTCTGTGAGCTGCTCGATGAACTCGTCGCGTCGGTTGCCGCTAATCCAGCGATTGCGGCGAAGCGCTCGATCGGCATGGTGAGCGACGCAATCGGGCCTTCGGGCTTTCTCCAGGGGCCGGGCGATGATGGTGCTGCCGTCCGTGTAGGCGGCACGAACGCCATCATCTGCGGCGAAGCGCTCTGGCCACCGTTCGTCAAGGCGGATCCCCGGGGAGCAGGAATCGCGGCGATCCTCGCCAACGTCAACGACGTCGCCGCCATGGGAGCGATCCCTGATGCGATCATCGACACGATCGTCGCCGATGAGGTGGTCGCGCGGAAGATACTCGACGGAATGCGTTACGCGGCCGACCTCTACCGGGTGCCAATCGTCGGTGGGCACCTGACCATTAGCGATGGCGAGCCGTCGATATCTGCCTTTGCCCTCGGCCACACAGAGCATGTGCTCTCGACAACTCACGTCGCGGCCGGACAGGACCTCATCGTGGCGGCATGCGTTGAAGGCTCGATGCGCGAGGACTTTCCATTCTTCGCATCGTTCGCGGAACGAGGCCATCGGCTCGGGGATGACGTTCGACTCCTCGCCCGCATCGCCGATGAGGGCCTCGCCGCATCGGCCAAGGACATCAGCATGGCTGGGCTCTTCGGCTCACTGGCAATGCTGCTCGAGTGGGGCACCTTCGGGGCGACCATCGACTTGGGGGTCTTGCCGACTCCGGCAGGTGTCGCGCTTGCCCGCTGGTGCAACTGCTTCCCGTGCTTCGGATTCCTCCTTACGTGCGACCCCAACACGACCCAGCGATGCCTCGACGTGTTTATCGATGCCGGCCTCTCCGCTGCCAAGGTCGGCTCCATCGATACGACCGGCCTGTTGACCGTCATTGCAGGATCCGAGTCTCGTACTGTCCTCGACTTGAACTCGCAGTCGGTCACAGGGCTCACGCGCGACTCCTGAGCCTGGCTCAGAATCGCGCGTCAACCCGGGCGATTCCCCCATAGCGGTGTCGAATCGCCTGAATGCCAGCGAAAAATTGTGCCAATGTCATTGACGACTGGCTCTTTCATCTCTACTTTCGTGAATTACATGTGTCGGATCATAAAGATTCGACCAAATCATGAGAGGAGCACCAGGTGCCCCCAATCACAATGGTCTTTGTCATTACCGGTCTGGCCGTCTTCGTCCAAGCCATGTTCTTCCTCGGAATCGGTGCAAACGCAGCCGACGGAAAGAAGAGCCCGATCGTCTCCACGGGCTGGATCGCCCTCGTTGCAGGCATCGTCGACCTGCTCGTCGGTCTTTACATCACAGCGGTTCGACCGATCGAAGCAGATCCATCGCTCCTGCTCGCCGGACTCATCGCGTTCTACGGCCTGTTCTTCGTCGCACTCGGTCTCACCGAAATCCTCGACCTCGACCTGCGAGTCGTCGGCAACCTCGCCATCCCGACCGCGATCCTCCCCTTGGCCTGGCTGAAGTTCTTCTCCGGCAGCACGACCTTCACCCTCATCATCATCTGGTGGGTCATCGCATTCCTCAGCATCACCCTGACCACCTACGGCAAGATGAAGCCGAAGGTGCTTGGCATCATCCTGATGATCACCGCGCTCTTCACCTTCTTCCTCATTCCGGTGCTGCTCGTCCTCGGCGTTGCGATTCCGTAACCCCCCAACGTGCGGGTCGAGCCCGGGTTTGCTCGGCCCGCACGCCAATCTCCACCCTCGGGAGTCCCATGGAAGCCAAGCCCCCTGTGCCGCCGTTCGACCGCGAGACGGCGACCCAGAAGGTTCGAATGGCCGAGGACGCATGGAATTCGCGGGACCCTGACCGCGTCGTGCAGGTCTACACCGACAACACGATCTGGCGAAACAGGGCCGAGTTCCCGGTGGGCCGAACCGAGGTCCACGCCTTCCTGACCCAAAAATGGTCCAGAGAACTCGACTACCGGCTCATCAAGGAACTCTGGGCCTTCGACGGCAATCGGATTGCTGTCCGCTTCGCCTACGAATGGCACGATCACTCAGGCCTCTGGTTCCGCAGTTACGGCAATGAGAACTGGGAATTCAATGACGCGGGATACATGCAGCGCAGGTTCGCGAGCATCAACGATCTCCCGATCAGCGAACAGGACCGCGCCTTCCATTGGCCCCTGGGCAGGCGCCCAGATGATCACCCGGGATTGAGCGATCTCGGGCTGTGAAGGCTCTTCGATACAGGGAGTGACCGCGCTTCCAGATCGCGCTCATGCCTTCAACGTCGGCGGCGCTTTCGTCAGACTTTCGTCCATATCCCCGCCCTACCGCGGCGTCTCGCTCACGTCGACCGAGAACGCGACCTTGTCATCCGACCCAATTCCCTCGGAGGTGACGGTCACGTCGTAGATGCTCCCGCTCGCCACCCGGTATTCGCACATCGCGATGCTTCCA
>CALPZT020000283.1 GCA_943328365.2 Bifidobacterium breve
ACCCGCTTCGGCAAAAACGTCATCCGCTAGATGAACCGAATCGGCATGATCGTCGATCTGTCGCACACCGGGCCCATAACGAGCATGCAAGCGATCACCGCCTCCGAGCGGCCCGTGATGGCGTCTCACGCCAACGCCGCGGCCGTGTGGCGGCACCCGCGCAACCTGTCGGATGAACTCCTGCGGGCACTCGCTGACCGTGGTGGCATCATCGGCTGCGCTCCGTATCCTCATCTCACCGGCGGCGACGAGGTCACCGGCCGCCAATGGGCCGAGGGAGTCGCCCACTGCGTGGAGGTCATGGGGATCGATCACGTCGCGATCGGCACCGATTCAAGTCACCACTTCTCCGACGACGACCTGAGATTCATCCGCGAGGGTTACTGGACCCACGAGCCGAACTTCGGCGCCGGATCACCCGACAAGCCGGGCTGGTTGCCATGGCCAGCGTTCTTCCGGACACCCGCTGACTTCGCAAACTTCGACACCGTGCTTTCCGAAGTCGGCTTTGACGATGCCGAACGTGCCAAGATCATGGGCGGCAATCTCATGCGCTTCTACGGCGAGGGTTTCAACCCCCAGTTGCCCTAGCGGCCATCGGCGCCGCTGAATTCGCAAACAAAAATCGACGTGCTGCCTCGGTATTTCAACCGTTCTTCACAGGTAGACTCATCGAGTGCCCCCGGCCAAGAACACCAAGAAGGGCAAGACCTCGGTCCCGACTGCATCCGGCCTCGTCGTCCAGCCCGAACTCGGGCAGCGTCTTCGCGAACTGCGCGAGGAGTCCGGTCTGGCACTTCACGAGGTCGCCGACCAGACAGGGGTTTCGAAGTCCTTCCTGTCGCTCGTCGAGAAGGGCCAGTCTGACCTCAGTGTCAACCGCTTCATGCGCATCTGCGAGTTCTACGGAGTCAAGCCATCGACGTTCCTCCGGTCGGCCGGTTCGTCGGACGGGCAAGCCGCGCACTACCTGTCACCATCCGAAGGCAGCGAGATCATCACCCTGCGGCCCTCAGATGCGGCGACATCGCTGCTCCCCGCCCTCACCATCTACAAGCCGGGGGCAATTACGGAGACGTTCCAGCACTCCGGCGATGAGTTCGTGTTCGTGGTCGAGGGCCGGGTCCGCCTGGTGTTTGGTGCCGAGCAGGACGATGAGGCAATCCTCCTACGTGAACGTGAGAGCTACTACTTCTCTGCGGAGCGACCCCATCGCTTCGAGAACCCAGATAAGCGCCGCAAGGCCGTCAAGCTGAGCGTGCAGTCTGAAGACCGCTGGTAGTCAAGTCTCACGCATCTGTCGCGAAGCGAATCGACACGGCCTTGGACCGCGTGTAGAAATCAAGGGCAGCCGCCCCCTGCTCCAACCCGCCTGAACCCGAATTTCGTCTCCCGCCCACCGGTGATTGGTACTCGAGCCCCGCGGTCGGCAGATTGACCTGCACGGCGCCCACCTCGGCCCGCTCCACGAATCGGAACGCCGTGCCCAGGTCTGTCGTGAAAATGGCCGCAGTAAGTCCGAAGTCGGTTGCGTCGGCCGCGTCGAAGGCATCCTCCACAGACGAGGCACGAATGACGACCACGACAGGGGCGAAGAGTTCGTCGGTGGCGATCCGCATGCCCGCCGTGACACCCGTCAGGATCGTCGGCTGCAGGAAGGCACCGTTCGGGGCATCGGCAACGACACCCCGCTCACCACCCACGACGAGTTCGGCTCCCATCGACCGGGCGATCGTTATGTGCTCGAGAACATCAGCCACTGCAGCCTCCGAGATCATTGGGCCGAGAAACGTCGCCGAATCATCAGGAACGCCCAGTACGAGTTCGACCGTACGAGTCCGGAGCCGCTGAACGAGTTCGTCATGCACGGCTTCCTCGACGACGACGCGGCTCGTTGCCGTGCACTTTTGCCCGGCGAAGCGGAACGCTCCATTGATGATGGCCTCAGTCGCGGCGTTGAGGTCGGCGTCGCCACACACCACAGCAACGTTCTTACCCCCAAGTTCGGTGAGGCACTTGATTCCGCGGGCTGCGCAGTCGCTTTCGATCTGCTGGCCCACAGTGCACGAGCCGGTGAATGACACCCCATCAAGGTCCAGCGCCGTCACGGCGGCCCCGACGTTCGGCCCATCACCGAGCACCATGTTCACCACGCCAGCAGGCACACCCGAGGCGACCAGCCCGCGGGCAAGCAGTTCAGAGGAGGTCGACGCTTGCTCCGCGGGTTTCCAGACGACCACGTTTCCTGCGAGCAGCGCGGGGGCCAATTTCACGATGGCGAGGTTCACCGGAAAATTCCATGGCGTGATGACCCCAACCACCCCGCGTGGCTCACGTCGAGTGAACATGTGGACGCCCGCCTGCCGAGACGGGAAGTGGTCGCCACCGATCTCATGAGCAAGGCCAGCGTAGAACTCGAGCACCCGAGCGGCATTCTCGATCTCACCTGCCGCCTCAGCGATTGGCTTGCCCACCTCGTGGCAGATGGAAAGTGCATATTCGGACGAAGCTGCGCGCAGATGCGCGGCAAGGCTGCGGAGCACATCGGCACGGGAGAACGGCGACAGGCTCGCCCAGCTGGAACGGGCGGCAAGCGCCGCCTGCATCGCGTCCTCGACATCCGCTGCAGAACTGTCGGGCCCGGGCTCGAGTTCACCACGTCCATCGGGCGTCCTGCCCCGAGCGGACCAAGTGCCGGACGCAGGAGCACGAAATTCACCGTTGATGAGGTTGAGCAGTTGGGTCACGTTGTCTCCAGGTCTTGTGGCATGTCGAGTTACCGGGCCCGGTAGCCGCCGTCGACGGGAAACTGCACACCCGTCACGAAACTGGCCTCGTCGCTGAGCAGGAACAGGACTGCGTTGGCGATCTCGTCTGGCTGACCCATGCGCCCCAACGGTGTCTCCGCGATCGCCGCCGTCACGAAGTCGTCATCGCCAGCCGTCATGAACGTGTCGACGAGGCCCGGGTGCACGGAGTTCACCCGGATTCCTTCCGGCCCGTGGTGGACCGCCGCATTGAGCGTGAGGCTCGCGACCGCGCCCTTGCTTGCGTGATACGCAGCCCATCCCCAGGTGCCGATGGATCCCATGACGGAGGAGAAGTTCACGATGCTGCCACCACCCGATGCGCGCAGGAGCGGGATGGCGACTCGCATACCGAAGAGCGTGCCTGTCTGGTTGATCGCGATGGTCCGCTGGTAGTCATCGAGATCAAAATCCTCCGGGCCTCCGTGGTGACCCATGACCCCGGCAACATTCGCAAGCCCGTCGAGCCTGCCGTAACGGCCTTCGACGTAGCCAGCCATCCGCTCCCACTCATCGAGACGAGAGACGTCCATCGTCTGGAATTCGATGTTCGGGTCCGCGAACTCGGTATCGCCGAGCACATCGACAGCGATGACAGACGCACCCTCCCCCGCCACTCGCTCGGCTACGGCGCGGCCAATCCCCCGATAGGCCCCGGTCACGATCACGACCTTGCCCTGCATGCGCATGGTTCTCGTCACGCTCCTACTCGCCGTATGAAAGGCCCGACGCAAACGTCAGGTCGATGAATGAAGCCTCGCCCGGGCTGGACTGCAGCGTGTAGCCGACTCGAGGGCCAGTCGTGGCGTTCCACGAGTCGGTCTCCGGGTCGATGACCGGGAGGTATCGGGGGAAGCAGCTCGCGGCCACCTCGAGCCTCAGTCGGTGCCCTGAGCGCACGCGGTATGCGACGTCCGCGAGTGCGA
>CALPZT020000284.1 GCA_943328365.2 Bifidobacterium breve
ACAGTGCCTCGCACCGTGCTCAGCGCGCGAGCGCGGATCTCGTCCGACTCCCCTGCATCTGGCTCGCGGCCCTCGTCCGAACGGAACGCAGCCAGCTGCTGATCGATCGCCGTATTGAGGACCATCGCGAGAATCGCCGGTGCGGGGCCGTTGATCGTCATCGAGACGGACGTTGTCGGCGAGCACAGGTCGAAGCCTGCGAAGAGATCGTGCATGTCGTCGACCGTGGCGATCGAGACGCCGGAGGTGCCGACCTTGCCGAAGATGTCCGGCTGCGGCGACGGATCGCGGCCATAGAGGGTGACGGAGTCGAACGCGGTCGACAGGCGGGTTGCCGGCTGGCCCTCGCTCAGCAGGTGGAATCGCCGGTTCGTTCGCTCGGCATCGCCCTCGCCCGCGAACATGCGGGCGGGCGCCTCCCCCGCGCGCTTGAACGGGAAGACACCCGATGTGAACGGGAAGTAGCCCGGAAGGTTCTCGGAGCGGATGAAGCGCACGAGTGCACCTGCCTCGTCGTCGCGGGGCAGCGCGACTCGGGGTACGTGAGTGCCAGAGAGCGTGGTGCGGGTGAGCGGCGTGCGAATCTCCTTGCCGCGGATGACGTAGACCTGCTCGTCGCCGACATAGGTCTCGCGCAGGGCGGGCCACGCCTCGAGCTGGGAACGGGTACCCGGCGAAAGCTCCTCCTCGGCGGCTGCGAGCAGGCGCGTGACCGCTTCGACTGAGGCAGGTTCGTGATGAGCGGACCCGTGATCGACTGCCAGGAGCTCACGCGTCGCGCCGAGCTGCTGGATGCGGCGGGCGAGTGCGGCATCGCGCTCGGTGGCGGCGTGATACGCGCGGACGGTCTCGGCGATCTCGGCGAGGTACCGCTCACGGCCCCGCGGAAGGACGCCGACCAGCCCGGTGGAGGTACGACCCTCGACAACGGGCAGGACGCCATCGAACTCGGCGAGGCCCTTCTCGACGAGGAGTCCCTTGATGAACTGGTAGAGGGCAGAGACGCCGTCATCATCGAACCGCGCGGCGCTCGTGCCGAAGACCGGCATCTCCTCCCATGGAGTGCCGAATGCCCCGCGGTTGCGGACGATCTGTCTCGCGACGTCGCGCCGGGCATCCTCTGCACCGCGCCGCTCGTACTTGTTCACCGCGATGACATCGGCGAAGTCGAGCATGTCGATCTTCTCGAGCTGCGAGGGCGCCCCGAATTCCGGAGTCATGACGTAGAGGGAGATGTCGCAGTGCGGGACGATCGCAGCATCGCCCTGGCCGATGCCCGGGGTCTCGACGATGACGATGTCGAAGCCAGCGGCCTTGCAAGCGGCGATGACGTCGTCGAGTGCCTCCGGGACCTGATGGCCGGAATCGCGGGTAGCGAGTGATCGGAAGAACACGACATCCGGGTCGATGCTGTTCATCCGGATGCGGTCGCCGAGGAGGGCCCCGCCACCCCGCCTGCGCGTCGGGTCGATCGCGAGGACGGCGATGCGAAGCTTGTCCTGGCTGTCGCGGCGCAGGCGCCGGACGAGCTCGTCGGTGAGCGATGACTTGCCGGATCCACCGGTGCCCGTGATGCCGAGCACCGGAGCCGTCGAGCCGGACGCAGCCGCTCGGACGCCCCCGGCGAGCGCAGTGCTCGCACCCTGCTCGAGCACGGTGATGGCCCGGGCGAGTGCCGCGGGCGATCCGGCCCGCAGGGCCTCGAGATCTGCTCCGCCGGCCGCGAGGTCGACATCGCATTCGGTGACGAGCTGGTTGATCATGCCGGGCAGGCCGAGCCGCTGGCCGTCCTGAGGGCTGAAGATATGGACGCCGCGGGCGCCGAGCTCGGCGATCTCCTCCGGGACGATCACTCCACCGCCACCGCCGTAGACCTTCACGTGTCCGGCGCCACGCTCAGCGAGCCGCTCGACGAGGTAGGTGAAGTACTCGACATGGCCGCCCTGGTAGGACGAGATGGCGACGCCCTGGACGTCCTCCTGGAGGGCGGCGGTGACGACCTCTTCGACGCTGCGGTCATGGCCGAGGTGCACGACCTCGACACCCTGCGACTGGAGCAGCCGGCGCATGATGTTGATCGCCGCGTCGTGGCCGTCGAACAGGCTCGCCGCCGTGACGAACCGCACCGGGTTCACGGGCACATGTAACGGCGGCTGTGACATTCATGAACTCCCGGGACGGTGCATGCCGGGTCTCCCGGCGATGCACGGGCGCGGCACTGGCTTGTCAGCCATGCGTGCCACCATGCCCTCGATTCAGCGGCATGCCCTGCATTAGCGATCAGACTCGACTTCAGATACGACTACTAGGACGTCCCACTAAAGCACATCTAGGTTGCTTCCGCCCGGTCACCCCGTAAAACTGTCCGATTTGCCCGATTTTCGAAGAGTTCAACGAGTTCCAGTAAAGAAAGTTTTCCGATACCGTCACCACGTCGCGGCACATACCCGCCGCTCGTCAACGCAGCCGACCTCGAAGACAAGGGGCACATCATGACCCACGCCAGTGAAGCGTCGAACGAGTTCGACTACAGCTCCTCGATGTACCACGTGGGGTACCTCGTCACTGACATCGCGCAGTCGATGGCCGACCTCGGCGGGAGCCTGGGCTTGACCTGGACCGAGGTGGTCGTGCGTGATGCCCAGCGCGTCTGGACCCCGAAGGACGGCGCCTTCACCGTTCCCCTCACCTTCGCCTACTCCCAGCAGGGCCCGCAGTACGTCGAGCTCCTCCAAGGATCCCCGGGCTCGATCTGGGACGCATGCGGCAAGCCGGGCCTGCACCACGCAGGCGTCTGGGCCGATGTGCCGGCTCTCACTGAATCCCTCGTCGCCAAGGGCTGGACCTTGGAGTGCAGCCAACTCTCGCCAGACGATGGCTACGGCTCCTTCACCTACGTCCGGTCCCCGTCCGGATTCCTCCTCGAGCCGGTCGACCACCGCAGCCGGCCCCGGCTTGAGCGCTGGTTTTCCGGGGAGCCGCTGTCATGAACCGAACCGCCAATGAACCGGCGAGCCCGGTGAACCCACACTCGACCCCGACTGCCGAGCATCACGAAGAGAACCGGAGCACACGATGACTGATCCGAGGTGGTGCATCGACACCGAGCTCAACACCCGATTCCCGGTCTACACCCGGTTCAATGCCAATGACGTGCTCCCCGACCCGATCACGCCGCTCGGTGCCAGCATGGCGTGGATCCCGCACATGCTTCCCGGCTCGTCGATGGGCTACGCAGCACTCGGCGCCGTGACAGCCGAGGAGTCGATCGACTTCGCGGCCTGGCCGTTCGGGGCCTTCTGCTACGGCCACCTCTACGTGAACGTCACGATGGCGCGTCTCGTGGGCATCCGCAGCGGCATCGGCTGGGCAGGCATCGACGCCGCCTTCTTCGGCAGCCACCCCGATGCTCCCCCGCACCTGGACTCGCCATCCGACATCAATGCCGAGGTGAGCCAGCGCATCGCCGACCGCACCACCTGGACACTCACCGCGACCTCCTTCCCCGATCTGGAGGAGGAGACAACCCTTGCGGACGGCTTCCGCGAGCAGCGCCCGGATATCGCCAGGCTCACCAATGGCGCGCTCGTCGCCCGCGCTCGGTCGATGATGCCCTACCAGCGCGTCACCTGGCGCGGTGAGCTCATCGCCGGATCGCAGGCGGCGATCGGCCCGGCCGTCGTCATGAGCCTGCTTGGCGACGACACGTCGGTGAATGTCGTCGACA
>CALPZT020000285.1 GCA_943328365.2 Bifidobacterium breve
CCGATCAACGACGACGAGGCTATGGAGGCCTTTCGCGTCCTGTGCCAATCCGAGGGAATTATCCCGGCGATCGAAACCGCACATGCCCTCGCGGGCGCCATGCGACTGGGTCGGGAACTCGGGCCGGAGTCCCTCATCATCATCAACCTCTCCGGCCGAGGTGACAAGGACGTTGCAACTGCGGCGCGGTGGTTCGGTATTGATCTCGGTGAGGCAGCCTCGGGGGCACTGTCGGTCGAGATGGCGGAAGGACGGTGAACCGCCGCCTTGCCGATGTCTTTGCCGATGCGCGATCGCAAGACCGGGCTGCACTGATCGGCTACCTGCCCGCTGGCTTCCCAGATCGCGACACATGCGTCGATCTCATCGCCACCATGATCGAATGCGGCGTCGATGTGATCGAGGTCGGACTTCCCTACTCGGATCCGCTCATGGACGGTGCCGCCATTCAGGAAGCCGTCGAGCGGGCGCTCATCGGCGGAACCACGACCGATGTCGTGCTCGACACGGTGCGCCGGGTCTCGGAGGCAGGTGCGGTTGCGGTCGTCATGTCGTATTGGAACCCCATCGAGCGCTACGGCGTCCAAAGGTTCGCAGCGGAACTGGCGAAGGCGGGAGGTGTCGGCGTGATCACCCCGGATCTCACCCCCGAAGAAGCCGGTGCCTGGATTGAGGCGACCGACGATCATGGCATCGACCGGATCTTTCTCGTCGCCCCCTCCTCAAGTGATGCCCGCATCGCTACCGTCGTCTCGGCGACCTCCGGATTCGTCTACGCAGCCTCGACGATGGGGGTGACGGGCGCGCGGTCCTCGGTGAGCTCGGGCGCTGGCGATCTCGTCGCCCGCACTCGGCCGCACACCAACCTCCCCATTGCGGTCGGCCTCGGCGTGTCTACGGGGGAGCAGGCGGCTGAGGTAGCCAAGTACGCTGACGGGGTGATCGTCGGCTCGGCATTCATCCGACTGGTGCTGGATGCTCCCGATGCGACGTCGGCGCGCGATTCGGTCGCTGAACTCACTCGTGAGCTGGCTGCCGGGGTTCGCTTGTGCACGCCGTGAAATCACTGACCGGCAATGCCTGGGTTGGGTTGGCATTTCGCCTTATTCTCGCAGCTGTCCTCATCTATGCCGGTGTCATGAAGGTCTTCGAGCCGGACGGCGCAAGAAATGCGATCCTCGCCTACCGCATGTTCGATGCCGGCTTTGCGACCTTCCTCGGGTGGGCACTTCCGATCGGCGAGATTGTCGTCGGCCTGCTCCTTCTCGTCGGACTCTTCGTTCGCTGGGCCGGGCTCGCCACGTCGCTCCTCATGATTGCGTTCGTCCTCGGCATCGCCAGTGTCTGGATGCGTGGGTACAACATCGATTGCGGGTGCTTCGGCGGCGGCGGCGACATCACCGGCGAGGGCAAGAACTGGCGGTATGCCAGCGAGATCCTGCGCGATCTACTGTTCACCGGCATGGGCGTATGGCTCGTTGCATGGCCGGTCACGGCGCTCGGTCTCGAGCGGTCCTCGGTTGAAGCGACCGTGCACGAGGCCGTTGATGACGAACCTGCGAGGATTTCAACTTCAGTCGTTACGGGAACCCACGAAAATCAAGGAGAGCAGCAGCATGGCTGACAATGGCAGCAATCGCAGGCAGAAGGCGGCGGCGGCGCGCGAGGCATCGAATGCCGGTGAGAAGCGGCGTGAGCGCACAGTGCGAATCGTCGGTGGGGTGACCGTGCTCGTGGTCGTCGCCGGCATCATCGGGCTTGCCGTGTTCGCCCGGTCCACCGACACCGGAACGGAGTTGGTGACCGCGAGCGCGGATCCATCGGCACCGCTGCCGAAGGGCGCGCGCCCGGCCGGTGACCCCTATGAGTTCGGTGTCGCCTACGGAACTGCCGCTGCCGGCGCCCCGGTCCTCGAGGTCTGGGAGGACTTCCAGTGCCCGTCGTGCGGCGCAGTCGAGGCGGCGAATGGCGATGGCATCGCGAAACTCGCCGAGGATGGCAAGGTGACCTTGATCTGGCGTCCGACCACATTCCTTGACAAGAACCTCGGGAATGACTCATCACTTCGTGCGGTTGCGGCGTGGGGCTGTGCCGTGGATGCGGGCAAGACGCGCGAGTACCACGACACCGTCTACGCAAACCAGCCCGTGACGGAGGGCGATGGCTACCCGGAGGACCAGCTCATCGCGTTCGGTGAAGAGGCCGGCATCACCGGTGACGCGCTCGCGACCTTCACCACCTGTGTTCAGGACGACACGTATATCCGCTGGGCGGCGAACAGCACGCAGGTGTTCTACGACGCTGGGATTCCGGGTACGCCGCTGGCCAAGCTCGACGGCACTGAGGTCCCGACCGAGAAGCTGGCCGATCCCGTCGCTCTCGAGCAGGTTATCGCCGACGCACTCGCCGCCAAGTAGCACCCGTGATGATCCTGGCGTCCCTGCCGAGCCCACCGCAAGGAGTGGGGAACCTCGGCCCGATCCCGATCAGGGCGTATGCCTTCGTGATCATCATCGGGATCATCGTCGCGGTGTGGCTCGGCAATCGCAGGTATGTCGAGCGGGGCGGTGCTCCGGGGACGATTACCGATATCGCTATCTGGGCGGTGCCGTTCGGCATTGTCGGGGGCCGGCTCTATCACGTGCTCAGTGATTGGCAGCTGTACTTCGGCGATCAAGGAGCAGGTCTTGCGGCCGCGCTGCGCATCTGGGACGGCGGCCTGGGGATCTGGGGCGCCGTTACCGTGGGGGCGCTCGGCGCCTGGATCGGGGCGCGCCGAGCAGGCGTTGCACTTCCCCCTGTAGGCGACGCCATCGCCCCGGGGATAGCGCTCGCCCAGGCGATTGGGCGATGGGGGAATTGGTTCAACCAGGAGCTATTCGGAGCGCCGACCACGCTGCCGTGGGGGCTGCAGATCGACACGGTCCATCGTCCGGCGGGGTACGAGTCCTTCGAGACCTTTCATCCGACCTTCCTCTACGAATCCGCGTGGATGGTGGGCGTCGCGCTCGTCCTCATCTGGGCGGATCGGCGATTCAAGATGGGTCACGGCCGGGTCTTCGCCCTGTACGTCCTGCTCTACTGCACCGGCCGAGTGTGGATCGAGTCGCTGCGCATCGATTCGGCGAATACGGTCCTGGGTCTGCGACTGAACATCTGGACCTCGATCATCGTGGGGCTCGGAGCCTTGGCGTACCTCGTCATCTCGTCGAGACTTCGGCCGGGACGGGAGCAGATCCAGACGTCGGAATCGGCGGAGGCCCAAGGGTCGGCGCAGTCCCAAGGGTCGGCAGAGTCCCGAGAGTCGGCAGACATGCCAGCGGAGGGACCGTCAGCAGGCCAAGCAGACGCTTCCGCAGAAGATGACGCTCAGCCCCCTTCGACGGCCGGCAGCCAACCCTGATCCACCCCGTGCCGTGTTCGGGCAGGTAGGTGTCGTTCTGCTCGCCCGAATCCGGGCGGGCAACGACATCTTCATGCCCGAGCGCCGGGCATTCCGTCGTTGACCGGACGCGATGACCCGTCTGCATGCCGGTTGACCGCTCTGCTGGCCGGTTCAGCCGGATGCTGGGCGAAACGATGGGGAGGGGTTGGGGCGGCTGCGGCTGACTTCGGGTAGTCTGCTCTCCGACAGGCCAGCGTCGTCCTGTCAGTTCACTGAAGCCCTGGCACCCGGGTCTTGCTTTTCCCGGGCCGGCTTCGCCGTGTTCTGCGACGA
>CALPZT020000286.1 GCA_943328365.2 Bifidobacterium breve
GCAGCCCCATCGTCGGCAGCCCCCTGATCCGCACCGCCCTCGTCTACGGTCGAGCTATCACTTGAGTCCTGACCCGACTCACTCGCAGACTCGTCCTGAGCCTCACTGCCCGAATCCATCGAGTCACTGGCCGAATCGCCGTTCGCGTCGTCACCCAGCCAGGCGAGGATCTCCTCGTCGACGTCCTCCGGCTGGGCCTCCTCCTCGGTCACGTCGAACTCGCCGGACTCAGGGTCGAATTCGGCAGTACCGTCCATGACCGAGCCGTCTTCCGTCTCGTCATCGACGGTGTACTCGCCGACAACGTTTCCGTCCTCGTCGACGTATTCGATGTCCGCGCTACCCTCCGTCGCATCAGGATCGACATTCATGTCGATCCCGTCAGGCAACGTGAAGTCGACGCTGTTGAGACCGTTGGCAACATTGACCTCGGGATCAGATCCGTCCGCCGCGGCGATCCTCAGCGTGCCGCGCCTGTCTACGGTGAACGAGGTCCTACTCGCAGCTGCCTGCTCCGACTTCGCCCGCAGTGTGACGCGGGGGCTATCGACAGCGTCGATAGACATCGTGATGGGCGTCGCGCCCTCGCCATCACCCTTGGCCTTCGGCGAGACCATGAAGGACTTCACCTTCGAGCGGTCGACCACGAGCGCCATCCCCTTGCCCGAGTAGACGGCGCCAAGGGTCGAACGGGCAAGCACGCCTGCGGGCAGTGCAACATTCGGATCAGTCGTGTCGTACTCCTGGCCGTCGATCGTGACGGTGAAGCCGACTCGCGCCTGGGGATCGGGCGATGTCACGAGCAGATGAGAGCTTGCTGAGTTGCCGCGTACAACGCCCTTCGCAGGTTCGTCGTCGAATGGCGCAAACGCGGGGAGCACTCGGCTGGCCATGGGCGTGAGCTCGATCGTCCCGATGCCGCCCTCCCAGCCTCCCGTCGGGGCATCCGGATTCGTCGAACCCATCGCGTAGCTCCACCGCTCGGCCGCGGGATCGATCATGATGCGCTGCACGGTGCCGGGGAAGTTGTTGTCGTAGACCGAGACGGCGATCATGTCGCCCTCCTCAGTGACGGCGAACGGAGTGATCGCGTGAGCGCCGGCCTCGGAGTAGATGCCCATCGTGTAGCCGTCGCCGCGCTGGAGCCCTGCGGCGAGTTCCGCCGCGATCTCAGAGGGCTGGTACGTGTGGAAGGCCATGTAGGCCTCCTGCACAGGCGCGAGCATCTGCGTTGCCCACCACGTGTCGATGGCATTCTCGACGTCGGGGTCCTCAAGGACGAGATCGAATGTCGTTTGCGCAGCGGGATCGAGGTCCGTCGCGGCGGCATCGCCCCGGAACAGCCGTGCAGCCATGACGGCCATTCCCTCGCAGTGGCCACCGGCCAGTGCTTCGTTGATTTGATCGGCCCATTCCTTCGCCGCCGGATACAGCACGCAGCCGCTCGCGGTCGTCTGGGCACACACTTCGTTCTCACCAAACAGAGCGATCATCCCGGTGGCACCAAGCTTTCCCGTGCCGCCCCAGTTGGCGAAACTGAACCCATCGATCATCGGGTCAAAGCCGTCGTACGAGCACGTTGCCGGATCCTTGCCCTCGCAGTCCGGCAGGGGGTAGCTCTCGAGATCCGCGCTCGACTCGGCCTCCACCGCGTTCGGGATTGCATCAGCCGACACGGACGACTCAGGACCGCCAGACCCACAGGCGGACAGCACGCAGGCCAGCACCACGACCGGTGCCAGCGCTAGAACTCGAACAGATGTGCGTGCGAGCATGTTCACTCCCTCTTGAGAACCTTCGTCATTCTTGGCGAAATAAGTCTCTTCTCAGAACCGAATGCTGGCGTCAGCGTGACTCGATCCCGTTCAGCACTACACCTTGCGTCAAAAACCTGCGATGCGCAAGCATGGTGCCTCAATCGAGCGGCGGCGCCGGCAAGCCGGTGCGCTCACGACCCATTCGGCGGGCACTCGCGCGACGGCCACCATCGAGTATGGTGACACTACTGTGTCCGCACCACCGGGAGGTCCCCATGCGTCGCTCGCACACCGTTGCCACACTCGTGATGGCAGTTGCTACTGCTGCGCTTGCGCTCTCAGCGTGCGGTGGTGGCGCCGCGTCAGAGACGGCCGGGAGCGCTGCGGCATCAGGCACCGCGCCGACCAGTAGTTCTTCTGCCTCGAGCGCTGGGGCAACGCTCGCTCCCGTCGATGCGTCGTCGAACACGGTGACCTACAGCAACGCCGTCTTCGACCGCATGTCGACGGTGGCCATCGAGCCCAATTGCCAGTCCCCGACTGCCTACCTGAGCGCCTCGTACAGCGCCGTGGACTTCAGCTGCTCGCTGACTCTCGACCGAGCAACGCTGTTCGACGAGGTGTGCACCTCCGACGATGCCGGCCTCACGTTCACGAATGATCCCGACGCCGGAACCTGCACGATGACGTCCACAAACACGACCTCGGTGAAGGCTGGGTGCGACGCGATCGTCGCCGACGTGACCGTCACCGCGGCCTTCGACGAGGCCACCCAGAGCTGCGTGCTCACGGTCAAGCCCGAGGAGCTCATCAAGGGCGCATGCAATCCGGCTACGGTCGAGCCCCTCGATTCCAAGATCGACGACAGCGGGCTCACATGCACGCTCAGCCTCACCGCCCCGGTTGTGTACAAGATCATCGCGGAGGCCGTGAACTCCGGCGACATCACCTGCGATGACGGTTCGCCGAGGAACGAACCGAGCGAGGCGTGCGTGCTCGCGGCGCTGAACAAGGTCGGTTCCGGCGAGTAGGCGGAACTGTCTGAGGGGATGAGCCCAGACATCCGGCCCGATCAGGAGCCTGGGCCGCACTCAATCCTTGTGCACCCATCGGACGCAAGCGGCGCTAGATCATGACAATCTTCATTTGGTCGCCCTTGTCGAATGCCACGTCCTCGAGATCCGCATCACCATGGACGAGGTAGTGCACTGTGTGGCTCATTGTGTTGCCGAGCGGCGAGAACGCATCGGTCAAGAAGCCCCATCCACCACCGCCTGCACTCGACGCCGACTGGGGCTCAAAGGGCTGGAAGTGGATGACGAACGGAATGGTCTTCGTCTCGTCGGCCGCTATCGCGAATTGCGTCTCATCCATGAAGTGACCCAACTTGTCCCAACGGCTCTTCTCCACCCACTTGTCCTCGCTGCGACCCGTCGTCGAGTTGTATTCGGACTCACGCTCTTGCCACGTGTGCACACGCTCGAGTGAGACCTCAACGTCCTTTACCAGGTGATCACCCTTGCCGGTGATGACGATATTTCCGGCAAGCTGGCCAGAATTCCCCTGGACGTGACTCGGCACGATGATTTCGAACTTGATCGTCCCGATCCCGAGGCCGCTCTTGATTTTCTTGAAGAATGACATGCGTACCACTCCCTTGATCTCACCATCGACGTTTACGTTCGGTGCCACTCGTGCCACCGGATGGGTGAACCTTGCAGATCCGCTTGGCAACGCGTGCTCACACCGACGCCCCAGCGTGCGCTACCGCAACGCGATGCACAAGCCTGTGGCCCAGAAGATCGGGCAGTTGCGCATAAGTGGGGTACTAGCACCCCATTTCCCTTCGACCGACAGAGTATTGGCTCGGTTGGGTGTTACGGACTGACGAACCTACCGAGACAGCAAGAGATAATGGTCTCTCGTCCACCACTACTACTACTTTCGGGGA
>CALPZT020000287.1 GCA_943328365.2 Bifidobacterium breve
CAGCCATGGAAAGAGGGGGTCTGCGCGGCGCTGGGATGGAATATCGACACCGGAGCGGCATGGGGTCGGATTCTTGGCCACGTGCGGTCGTACGCCGATCTCGAGCCGGCACTGCTCGGCCGGGTTGAGGAGCTCATCGATTTTGTGACGGCGCCCTGACGAATGCTCGGAGCGTTGCAGGGCTCCTGCACATCACACACTCCTGCACATGAAAGTGGGCCGGTAGCGAATGCCACCGGCCCACCGTCATTCGGCCAGGATCGGCCGTGGTGCCTGCTTAGCTGCCGCCCTCGTTCAGGGTGACGGTGATCGGGGCGAACGCATCACCGGTCGTGTTGAGGCCCGCCGCAGTGAGCTCGGCATTTGCCGCCTCTGCGTACGTATTCGTGAACGACTCGGCATCAGGTGCCTTCGTGATGACGGTCGCACCCTCGAGGTTCTTCGTACCCTGAGAGATGGTCACGGTCTGCGCCCAGATGTCAGGAACGATGACTCCGACGCCGGCCGGTGACGGCCAGACGAGCTTGTTCACCTCGTTCATCATCCACAGCTGGTGGCTCGCGCCGAGCTTCGAGCCGTTCGCGGTGATGATGTCAGCGCACTCCTGTGCGTTGTCGCGGCAGTAGATCCAGCCGGCCAGTGATGCGGTCACGAACTTCTGCGTGGTCGCCTGGTACGCCGGATCGGCGAGACGCTCCTGGTTGGCCCAGATGGCATCCTGGTACATGCCGACGCCCTCATCGGTGTAGTTGATGACGTTGAAGTCCTCGGCGGTGTAGAGCTTGCCGGTCTCCGGGTTCTTCGCCTCGAGGAGCTGCGCGTACTCGTTGTAGGTCATTGCCTCTGCCGCATCGATCTCGCGGTTGAGGAGTGCGACCATGTCGAACTGCTGCCCCACGAGCTCGACATCGGTTGCGGGGTCGAGCCCGGCCTTGGAGATGGCGGCAAAGACCTCGTACTCATTGCCGAAGCCCCAGTTGCCGATCTTCTTGCCCTTGAAGTCAGCGGGGGTCGTGATGCCGGAATCGGCCCACGACACCTGGAGGGTGCCTGACTTCTGGAACACCTGCGCGACGTTCGTGATGAGGGCGCCCTGCTCGCGTGATGCGAGTGCCTTCGGCACCCATGCGATCGCAAAGTCGGCGCCGCCCTGGGCGAGCACCGTCTGCGGCACGATGTCGACGCCGCCTTCGAGGATCGTCACGTCGAGGCACTGATCGGCGTAGAAGCCCTTGTCCTTGGCTGCGTAGTAGCCAGCGAACTGCGACTGGACGAACCACTGCAACTGCAGCGAGACCGGCGTCGGAGTGGTGCACTCCTCGGCTGGGGCCGCCGCCGATGCCGATGCGGCCGGAGCCGATGCTGCCGGTGCTGCGGAGGACTCGGTCGTCGTGGTGCTGCCCCCACATGCTGACAGTGCGATTGCGCCGACGACTGCGACGCCAACAAGGCGTGCAACTCGGCTACGTGCGATGTCGCGCATAGTTTCTCCTTCTTGGATGGTTGTCAGGCCGACCGTGCTCGGCCCGTCCAGGGTGCCGCCCATCGTTCAACGGCCAGCACGATCAAGTAGAAGATCAGGCCGGTGATGATCGATGCGACGACATACGCCCACGCTCGTCCGTAGGCGGTGTTGGCAGCCGATGACGCAATCCGACTGCCAAGTCCTTGTTGAGGCCCTCCGAAGTACTCCGAGACGAGGGCTGCGATCACCGAGAGTGGCGCGGCGATCTTCATTGCGGTGAAGAAAAAGGGAATCGCATTGGGGATTCGCAGTTGCCGGAGCACCGTGCGGGGCCGGGCATTCATCGAGCGCATGAGCTCAAGCTGCACGGGCTGCACCTGGATGAGGCCACGGGTGACATTCACGAAGATCGGAAAGAACACGATGATCATCGTGATGATGACCTTCGGGGTTCGGCTGGTGATGCTGAACATGTTGTTGAGAATCGGCGTGAGGGCAATGATCGGCACAGTGGCCAGCCCGGCTGCTAGGGGAGTGATGAGCTTGTTCACGACCCCGAAGCGCTGTGCGATGAGGGCGGTGACGAGGCCCACGACGGTGCCGAACATGAGGCCGAGGATTGCCGTCGTGCCGGTGTAGAGAGCCGCGTTGAACATGAGGCTGAAGTCGCCGAAGAAGTTGCCGAGGATAAGGCTCGGCGAGGGAAGCAGGAACGGCTTGATGTCCTGCACGACGACCAGCAACTGCCACGCCGCAAGGAATATGACGGCGATGATGACCGGGGGCCAGACGGCCCGAAGGCGACCGTTCATCACACCTCGCCCACCCGTGCCCGGGCAGCGCCGCCGGAGGTTCGGCCCCTGAGGGCTTCGCGAACTTCGGTAACGGAGGCGTAGAAGGCGTCGGCCTCGCGGGTGTCCTCGTCGCGTTCGCCGAGGCTGACACTCACGATGTCGGTGATGCGCCCAGGTCGTGGAGACATGACGACGACGCGATCTGAGAGGTAGACGGCCTCGGGGATCGAGTGGGTGACGAAGATGACGCTCTTGCCGGTCTCCTGGCGAATGCGGAGCAACTCGTTCTGCATGCGCTCGCGGGTCATCTCGTCGAGTGCGCCGAATGGCTCGTCCATGAGAAGGAGCGGCGGGTCGACTGCGAGCGACCGGGCGATGGCAACGCGCTGCTGCATGCCGCCGGAGAGCTCCCACGGCCGGTGGCTCGCGAAGTCGGCAAGCTGGACCATCTCGAGGAGTTCCATGGCCCGGGCGGCGCGGTCTGACTTGGACCAGCCTTGGAGTTCGAGGGGAAGTTCGACATTGCGCTGCACGGTGCGCCAGTCGAAGAGCGCTGCCTGCTGGAAGGCCATGCCGTAACGCTGCTGCTTGCGGGCTTCAGCCGCGCTCATGCCAGCGACTTCAGCGGAACCCTTCGTTGGTTGCGTGAGGTCGGCGATGACACGCAGGAGGGTACTTTTGCCGCAGCCAGAGGGCCCGATGAGGGAGATGAATTCCCCGGGCGCCACGGTGAGATTGATGTCCTGAAGCGCAGTGACTTCGTTGGCCTGACCCTCGTTGAAGACCTTCCAGATGCCGGTGGCCTGGACTGCGGTCGTCGAGACCGGAGACGTGACGCTCATGCGGGGCCTTCCTTGGGCAGGTTGCGGGTCAGGTACATGTCGAGTGCAGTGACGAGCGCTGCCGCCACGAGTCCGAGGAGGACAGCACCGAAGACCGCGACGTAGACCTTCGCCGGCTGGCCGGTGATCTCACGCGCGTACTCGATGACGAGTCGGCCGATGCCGCCACGAACTCCAGTCGAGATCTCCGCGATGACCGTGCCGACGACTGCTGAGGCAGCGGAGACCTTGAGTGCGGGGACGAGGTAGGGAAGCGAAGACGGAAAACGGAGCTTGAAGAGCAGTTGCCGGGGCTTCGCGGCATATGAGCGCATGAGCTCCAGCGAGGTTGCGGTCGGCGCGTGCAGCCCGCGAAGTGCGCCAACCGAGAGCGGGAAGAACGCGAGGTAGGCGGCGATGAACATCACCGAGTAGGTGGTGGACCATTCGAACGGCCCCACGGAGAATCGGTTGCCGATACCGACGATGAGGGGGGCGAGTGCGATGAGCGGCACCGTCTGCGACGCGATGACGAAGGGAAGAAGCCCGCGCTCCATGAATGCGAACCGTTGCATCGTGATCGCAAGAAGCAATCCGACCGCAACCCCGAC
>CALPZT020000288.1 GCA_943328365.2 Bifidobacterium breve
GTTACGAAAGCGGGCTTGCTGGCTCTCGGGATCCATCCCCAGCAGTACTTCCCCAGATACGTCGTCAACCTCGCAGCTAGCGGTGAAGGTGCAGCACGGGCCAAAGAGCTAGCTACGGTCAGTGGCCCCGTTCCCGTGATGCTCGAAGGTGCGCTCGCTTGGGCGCGGAAGGTGATGAAGCGTCAGGCGATGCAGCGAGATGACGGCAGTCTTCACGACGAATGGGAGTACCCGCCCGACGCGTTGCGCGAACTCTTCGCCAACGCGCTCGTGCACCGTGACTTGGACAGTTGGAGCGAGGGGTCGGCAATCGAAGTGCGGCTGCTGCCGGACAAGTTGGTGGTGACGAATCCGGGTGGTTTGTACGGCATCACGGTCGAACGACTGGGCAGGGCCATGCAGACCTCGGCACGCAACGGGGCACTCATCGAAATCTGCCGCTACACCCGGGCGGACACTGGAGCTAGGGTCGTGGAGACGCTAGCGTCCGGAATCCCGAGAGTCCTCGAGAGTCTGGATGCTGCTGGACTCCCACCACCGCTTTTCGACGACCGCGTCGTCGCCTTCACCGTTGTGTTGCGGCAACGGTCAGCCGCGTCCCCAGCCTCGTTTACCCCCACCCAAACCCGCCTGCTGGCCGAGCTCGCCACGGGCCCTCTGATGGTCAAGGAACTCGAGGCACGGACGGGTATGAAGGCCCCAGCGATTCGGAAGGCACTTCGGGGCCTCCACGACCGTGTGGACGTCGATGGTGGGAAGGGCCGGCCAACGACCTACTCGATCCGCGAGGACTGACCTGGACTCGCCTCTGGGGTTGAGCGAAACCTCCAAGACCGGCTAAGCAAGCGCTGATTTTCTCATTCGCTTGAGTGGCGTTTTGCCGGGCGTGTGGGGGTCGCTTATGGGAAAGGCGCTGATGATCAGCGCTTCCCTAGCTCCTCATCCTTGCTCCGGTCGGATCGTAGGCGGGCACGGTGAGAATCCGGGCCGGCTGCCGATCACCGATCACTGAGACCTCGACGTCGGCGCCGCTTGCGACGACGTCGGTGTCGACAAGTGCAAGAGCCAGGCTCGTCCCGACATGGTGCCCGTAGGCGCCGGACGTCACGAGCCCGACGACGCGGTCGCCGAGCCACACGGGCTCGTCGCCAATGGCATCGGAGGCTGAGTCGCCGAGATCAAGGGTCACGAGTTGCCGGGCGGCGCCCCGGTCGCGCTCGGCGAGGGCAGCCTCTCGGCCGATGAAGTCGCCCTTGTCCCACGCGATGAAGCGATCAAGCCCGGTCTCGCCGGGGGTGTATGCCTGAGTGAACTCAGCGGACCAGATGCCGAAGGCCTTCTCGATGCGCAGGCTATCGATGGCCCGGTCACCGACCGGCGTCACTCCGAGCGCTGCGAGACGGCGCCACAGCGCTGCCTGATGATCGGAGGGCACCGTGATCTCGTACCCGAGTTCACCGGCGAGTGACATGCGCGCGATGAGCATGTCGTCGAGCATGACGGCGTCCATGAAACGCAACTGGGAGATGTCGAACTCCGTGAGCGCCGAGACAACCTCACGTGAACGAGGACCGGAAACGGCGAAGCCGAGCCAGGCGTCGGAGAGGTTTTCGATCTCGACCCCGTCGATCAGTTGCTCGGTGAACCACCGAAGATGCCATTCCTGGAGGTAGTACGAGCCGATGACCCAGAAGCGATCCTCGGCCAGTCGGGTGACGGAGAGGTCGCCCATGAGAGTGCCCTTGGGATGCAGCATCGGAGTGAGCCCCATGCGACCGACGGCGGGGATGCGACCCGCGAGCAGCGTGTCGAGCCATGAGGCGGCATTCGGCCCCGTGACCTGATAACGCGAATAGACGCCCGTTTCGTAGGCGCCAACGTCGGTGCGGACGGCGGCAACCTCGCGTGCGATGTGCGGGAAGGCGTTATCGCGCTGCAACGATGGCACATGCTCGAAGTCGAGGGGGGCGAAGAACTGCGGCACCTCGAGCCCCCAGGTCGCCCCGAACTGGGCGCCGGCAGCCTTGAGATCCTCGTAGGCAGGTGTCGTGTGCAGCGGCCGGCCGGCCGGCAGGTGCTCGTGGGGGTAGGTCGTGAGGAAGCGGCGCGCATAGAACTGATACGTGGTGTCGAGAAGGTAGTCGTCGGATGCCGCCCAGTCGCCGAAGCGCGCGACATCCATTGCGTAGACATCGTCACCCGGATCGCCGTCGACGATCCAGTTGGCGATGGCAAGGCCGACTGCTGCACCCTGGGAGTATCCGGCCATCACGCCCGCAGCGGCCCAGTAGCCAGGCAGCCCGCGAACGGGACCGACGAGGGGGTTGCCGTCAGGGGTGATGGCAAATGCTCCGTGGACCCATCGCTTGATCCCCGCGGACTCGAGGGCGGGGAACCGAGCGAATCCGATCTCCAGCTCGGTGGCGATCCGGTCGATGTCGGGTGGCAGCAGTTGGACGCCGAAGTCCCAGGGAGCACCCTCAGGATGCCAGTGGGCTGGGTTTGATTCGTACACGCCGAGGACAGCGCCGTTCTGCTCGCGCTGGAGGTAGGTCCAGCCCTCGAGGTCGGTGACCGCTGGCATCGCCCAGTCGATCGCCATGATCTCCGGGACGTCCTCGGTGACGAGATAGTGATGCAGGATTGGGGTAACCGGGTGGTTGATGCCGACCATGTGCCCGACCTTGCGCCCCCACATTCCGGCAGCGTTGACCACGTGCTCGGTGAGGATCGGCCCCTGCTCGGTCTCGAGCTCCCAGCCAGCCCGCGTGCGCTTGATCCCGAGGACTCGGTTGTGAGTGATGACGGTTGCTCCGCGTTTCCGCGCGGCACCGGCGTAGGCATACACCGCCCCGTTGGGATCGAGATTTCCCTCGTCCGGGTCGAAGAGGCCGCCGGCGAGCCCATCGGGATTGACGATCGGCACGAGGTCGACGATCTCTTCGACGTCGAGAAGGCGGGCACCCTCGTGCCCCATCATCTCGTGCCATGCAACCTCGGCCTTGAGCCAGCGCATGCGCTCGGGAGTGCTCGCGAGCTCGATGCCACCCGAGAGCTTGAGCCCGATGTCGATACCACTCTCCTCGGCAACCTTCGGGTACATCGAGATCGTGTAGCTCTGGAGTGCAGCCACGACGGTGTCGTTGTTGATCGCGTGGAACCCGCCGGCTGCATGCCAACTCGATCCAGCGGTGAGCTCGGTGCGTTCGATGAGGGCGATGTCGGTCCAGCCCTTGAGTGCGAGGTGGTACAGGATGCTCGTCCCGGTAATGCCTCCACCGATCACGACCACGCGAAATGACTGCACCGCTACTCCTTCTCAGTTCCTGTAGAGCGGGTCGACATGAGGCCGGACGCTATCAGCCTGTTGCTTGGGCGGCCGGGCGATCGTCATTGCTGCTCGAAGGGTGAATGACGAAGGCACGCGGCCAGGTGCCCGCTTGCCGGCTGGAGAATCGGAAGGGCCGTCGTCCGGCACTCATCCATGGCGACTGGGCAACGCGGGTGGAACCGGCAGCCCTTGGGGATGCGAGCAGAATCGGGTGGCTCGCCGGCAAGGACGGTGGGCTGGGTCCGCGAGATATCCGGCACCACCGAGAGCAGGGCCTTCGTGTAAGGGTGCTGGGGGTTGGTGAGCACCTCTGCGGTGGCCCCGCTCTCGACGATGCGTCCGAGGTACATCACCGA
>CALPZT020000289.1 GCA_943328365.2 Bifidobacterium breve
GGCGGCGGTGACGAAGATATTGCCCGGGCCGGTGACGAGATCGACGGCCCGGCATTCGGTGCCGTCAGGCAGTTCGACGCCATAGGCGAGCATCGCAACCGCCTGGGCTCCGCCAACCGAGTAGACCTCGTCGACGCCGAGGAGCGAGCACGCCGCAAGCACGGTCGGGTGGGGCCATCCGTCGAAATCCTTCTGCGGAGGCGACACCACTGCGAGCGATCCCACCCCGGCCACCTGCGCCGGCACCACGTTCATCACCACGCTGCTCGGATACACCGCGCGGCCACCGGGCACGTACAGGCCAACCCGGTCGACCGGAACCCATCGCTCGGTGACCGTGCCACCCGTGGCGACGAGGGTCGTCACATCCGATCGCCTCTGATCGGCGTGAACGAGGCGAGCCCGACGAATCGCCTCGAGCAGTGCCGCTCGAACGTCGGGATCGAGATCGCGCTCGGCGGCCGCAAGACGATCGACCGGTACGCGCAGCGACGGCGGCGCTACGCCGTCGAGGGCGACGCTCCAACGATGCACCGCCGAGGCGCCTTCGACTCGCACGTCGGCAATGATCGGACGAACATGCTCGGCGGCATCCGCCACGTCCATGACTGCGCGGGGCAGGATTGACCGGGGGTCGATGGTCGAGCCGCGAAGGTCGATGCGCCGAATCACGATTGGCAGTTTACGCTGCAACCGTGCTGACGTCGCTTCCGTTGTTTCCGTTGAACGCAGCACTCGTCCCGGGACTCGTACTGCCGCTCCACATCTTCGAGCCCAGGTACTGCCGGCTCGTCGAGGAGTTGCTCGCGAATCCCGACGAAGCGGGCCGCGAGTTCGGCATGATTGCAGTGCGCGACGGCCATCGAGTCGAGACCGGTGGCATCTCCGCCCTCTACGACATCGGCACAACGGCCATCCTGCGCGAGTCGACGGCCTACGACGATGGCCGATACGACATTGTCACGACTGGAAGTCGGCGCTTTCGACTCGACTCCATCGTCCTTCCGCCAGGCGACCCCACCGCATCGTTCATCGAGGCCGAGGTGGAGTTCCTGGACGAGCCTGTCGGCGAGTCCTCCCCCGATCTTGTCCGGCAGGTCTCTCGGCTTTTCTCGCAGTATCGCGCACTCCTCGGCCAGCAGATGTTCGGAGAGAATCTGCTGACTCCTTCAGCGCCAGAAGATCAGGCTGCGCTCGCCTACGTTGTGACCGCTGCCATGGTCCTGCCGGTTGCCGAGCGCCAGGTGCTCCTCGGGGCCAGTGATAGCCGCACCCGACTCCTTGAGGCTCGGCGCCTCCTCATCCGGGAGAACGGGCTGATCCTCGAACTGTCGTGCCTGCCGGCGCTCGACGTCGCGAGTGCCGGCTTCTGCCCCAACTAGCTGCCCGTGGCCACCGGACACGCCGCGACGGCAGCGACAATCGAGCTCACCCGGCTCGGTGTCGCCTTCACGATGCACCCATATGCGCATGATCCGGCTGAGCGCTCCTTCGGTGACGAGGCGGCCCGGGCGCTCGGGCTCAGCCCCGACGAGGTGTTCAAGACCCTCGTCGTGATGGTGGACGATGCCCCGACGGTGGCCGTACTTCCCGTGAGCGCACGCCTGGACATGAAGGCGCTGGCCGCATGCTGCGGCGGACGCCGTGCCGAGCTCGCTGACCTCGCCTTGGCCCAGCGACTCACCGGCTACGTGATCGGGGGCATCAGCCCGATCGGCCAGAAACGACAGCTGCCCACCCTCATTGACGAGCAGGCCTGGCTGCACGACGTGGTGTACGTATCCGGCGGCAAGCGCGGACTGGATATCGGACTCGCCCCGGCTGATCTCATCCGTGCAACGAGCGGAACGATCGCGGCTATCGCGCGCGCTGAACCCTCCTGAGCTCAGCCCACCAGTCGGCGAACGCCACGACCGTCACGACGAGGGCAGCCGTGGCCGGCCAGACCAACAAGATCGCCGGCATCGTGAGCGAGAGCGGCGCATCGACGACGACCTTGTCGTCGATCGTCGCGCTGAGCCCGGCAATGTCCACCGATCCCAGCCGGCTTCCGACCAGCCACATGAGGGCAGAACCGATCGCTCCGGAGAGGATGGCAGACCACAGGGACGAGAGCAGGTGCTCGCGTCGGATGTTCACCAGACCGATTGTCACCGCCACGCCGGCAATGCAGGCGAGCGCGGCGTAGGCGACGTCAGCACCGATATAGCCGTCCGGCTGGTAGTTGGCTGGAAACACAGCATCAGGACGAACCACGACCGACACCCGCGGTGCCAGACGCCACCACACGACACCGAGGGCCGCGCCAGCGACCACGCCGATGACAATGCCAGCGGCAAGAACGGAGGTTGTGCGTCGCACAAAGGTCACGTGAGGATCTCCAGTCGTGTCAGCTCAGGCATGCCGGCCCAAGGAGTGCCTTGAGATCGCCGTACAGGGATGGGGATGGGGTCACGCGCAGCTTGTCATCGAGCCGCAGCACGGTGGTCTGGGCACCGCCGGTGAGGTGCAGGTGCACCTCGGTGGTTCCGGGGTATCCGGCGAGGACCTGCGCGAGTCGCTCGACGAGCGGCGGGATGCACCTGCTGGACTGGAGCGACAGACGGACCGGACCAGATGCCGCCTCGGTGAGGTCTGGCACGGTGACCTCCATCGCGATGACGCGAAGGGCCTCGTCATCGCCGCGATCAACCCGCGTGCGGACGATGACAACGGAATCCTCGACGAGGCTCGTGCTCACCTGCGTGTACATCTGCGGGAACACCATGACCTCGACCGAGCCCTCGAGATCCTCGAGGGTGATGATCGCCCAGGCCGAGCCCTGCTTCGTGGTCTTGCGCTGGACGGTCGTGATGAGCCCGCCGATCGTCGCGATCGTGCCGTCAATCTTCTCGTCGACGAAGAGCGATGCGATCGTGCGCTCGGTGAGCTGGGCCAAAATGTGCTCGGCACCGTGCAGGGGGTGATCGGAGACGTACAGCCCGAGCATGTCGCGCTCGTGCGCGAGGAGCACTGACTTCTCCCACTCCCCCAGCGAGACCTCGAGCGGCGGCAGCAGCCCGCTCTCCTCGCCGCCGCTGAGGCCGCCGAAGAGGTCGAACTGTCCGATCGCCTCGGAGCGCTTGATCTCGACGGCGGTGTCGACGACGTGCTCATGCACCTGAACGAGGCCCTTGCGCGTATGCCCGAGCGAATCGAAGGCACCGGCCTTGATGAGGGATTCGACGACGCGCTTGTTGCACACCGAGGCATCGACCTTGGCAATGAAGTCCTGGAAGTCCTGGAATCGACCGACCCGGCGACGCGCGGCGATGATCGAGTCGACGACGTTCGCTCCGACGTTGCGGATGGCTGAGAGCCCGAAGCGCACATCGGTGCCGCGAGGAGTGAAGTCGAAGTCCGAGTCGTTGACGTCAGGGGGCAAGACCTTGATGCCCATGCGACGACTCTCATTGAGATAGATCGCCGACTTGTCCTTGTCGTCCTTCACCGAGGTGAGGAGGGCGGCCATGTACTCGGCCGGGTAGTTCGCCTTGAGATACGCGGTCCAGAACGAGACGAGCCCGTAGCCGGCGGTGTGGGCCTTGTTGAACGCGTAGTCCGAGAAGGGAACGAGGATCTCCCACAGCGTCGTTATCGCCGGCTGGCTGTAGCCGTTCGCTCGCATGCCATCGCTGAAGGGGACGA
>CALPZT020000290.1 GCA_943328365.2 Bifidobacterium breve
GCAGTGATCTACGTCGGCCTGTTCATCGCAGCGCTCTTCCTCGGCGTTCTCATGCTCGTCGTCGGCCTCCTCGTCACGCTTCCCATGTTCGCCGTCGTGAGCTTCGGCCTATCGTCCCTGTCGATCGCCTACGCCTACAGGACGCTTGCGGGGCAACCGGTCGCTTCCTGACGTCGTGCTCGGCTCATAGCTGCGTCACCGTAAGTTCGGTGATTATGTGACTGACGGCCGCTGGGTGCCTTCACGAGTGAAGTGCACCCAGCGGCCCACCTGCGCTCCGTCCCTCATGCGGCCCCTGGCCTTGAGCTGGCCATTGGCGTAGAACTCCTTGAATTCACCGTTCTTTTTCGGGTAGCTCGCATTGATCTCAGTGATGCGCGCCTTGAGGATCCGCCTGAGGAGGGCAGCAGGAAACGGGGTGGTCGCCTCGAAGTGGATGGACCCTTTCGTGCGGATGAATCCGGCGAGGTCGTGTTCGAACACCTGCTGGGTCTGGCGTGAATACGGGAACAGACTGTTGTGCCGGGTGAAGCCGTCGAACCCGATAACCGCTACGCCGTCGATCTTGAAGGTCGGCATTCCGTACGAGATGGTCTCGGTGGCCGCGGGCAATGCCGCCCTGATGACAGCGCATACGGCCTCGAGCGCCTTGCGCTGATCCGGGGCGAACGACGCGAGATGCTCGTCGATGGGAGTCGGTGCCATGGCTGAGGTCAGTTGTAGGCGTTGAGGGTCAGGCCCTCGACGATGCGAGTGACCTCGTCGTAGGCGAGCCCCTTTGTCGCCATGCGGAAGTTCGTGACGGACGCGCCGGCACCGGCCGGGCGCATCTGGACGAGGCCGCGCTTGGGCACGGCCGACGGCGGGCAGGTGGCCTTCTTGCATCTGGCATAGATATCGAAGACGAACCCGTGCGTCCGCACCGTTCCGACCTTGCCGTATCCGGCATTGCTCGTCTTCACGCAGGTGACCCCGTTTGGCTGCTCGACGATGTAGAACACCCGCCGCGCCTTCGGCGAGGCATGCCGGACCCGAATGACGGAGCCCTGCTTTCCCTTGCCCTTGCACGGGGTGACATCGATACCGAGCTTCGGGTCACGGGGGAGGCCGAGGGTGCGCCGAGGCTCCCAGGGTGTCTGGCTACCGGAAAGGGCGTTGCTGACGTCGCTCCATGAGTCGTATGAGCGGGCGCTCGCCGGTTGAGCCGGCGCAAGAAGGAAGCCGCCAATGACGGCCGCCACGGAAATTGCGATGGTCCGGTGCATGGAACCAACATATGCCGGATGCCTGCCCAGGGCACGCGCCGGTGCTGCTATCGGGCGCTGAGCGGCGCCACCTGGTCGTGTTGACGTGGTCAGTCCTGGCTGCGATTGGCGGCGGCCAGTGCCGAGGCAGACACGCTGACAAGATCATCGATGGTCGAGGTCGACGGGTCTCCCGCGGCGCTGCCGACCGCAACGGTGATCGGAGTCTTGCCGAGCGTGACACCGGTGAGGGCGATTGCCTCATCGATGCGCGATTCGAACGCCTGCGCGTTCACGGCAGCGCCGATGCCGAGGACAAGGAAGCAATCTCCATCCCAGCGTGAGACGAGGTCACCGGGCGGGACGCTCGCTTTCACTGCTCGTCCGACTGCGGCGATGACGCTGTCGCCGTAGGCCATGCCGTAGTCGGCGTTGGCCCGTGCCAGCTGCCTGATATCGATGAGGCTGACGTAGACCTGACCGCCGGTGCGCTCGACAGCGGCCGACAGTGACGGCGCGAGGGTCAGGAGCCCGTTCCTCGCAAGGAGACCGGTGAGCGGGTCGGTGCTCGCGAGGACATTGGACTTCAGCTGCTCAAGGCTGAGGCTGTCGGTCGAATTGATGCGGATCTGGAGGAGGACGAAGCTCGCGACGAGCGCGGCGGTCGCGGCGAGGAACCACCGCGGCGTATCGATGCTCTCGAGCACGAGCCCCGCGATGGTGATGCTCGTGAGGTTGATGAGCCCGGTCACGATGCTCGGCATCCAGGACATTGAGATGGCGGGCGAGATGATCATCGCGACGACGGCGTAGGTCAGGGCAACGGGATTGGACGCTTCGACGGCGTCCCAGCACAGCTTGAGGACGAGGAGTGATGCGACGGTCGACCAGATCCAGACCATCACGATCGGAGGGGTCGACAGGCGGCCAAACGTGAGGGCCAGGACGAGCATCGTGATACCGATGCCGAACGCCACAGCCCGGGACAGGAGGGAGCCTTCGGGGCTGAAGAGGGCGTTGATGAGCGTGACAGCGAGCACGAGGCCGCCGGTGAGGCCGAAGGCCCGTGGGATCGTCTCGTTGGCTGCCTGCATGCGCATGGCCAGGTACGGCTGGTCGGGGCTGCGTCGGGTGCTGCGGGGGATATCTCGCATGTCGGTTTCCTTGCCTATTGCGTCGGGGAGCAGTGCACGGACGCGACCGGGGTGAATCTGAGCGGGCCACGGCGCCAGCTTCGCGAAGGTGAGCCCGAGGTAGACGATCGTGTTGAGCGCGACGACGAGGGTCAGGAGCAGGAACCATGGCTCGGAGAGGATGCTCTGCGAAAAGACGACACCGGAGTGGATGATCGCCGGTTTCACGACGAGCCTGCCGGGTGCGTCACATGGCCCCACTCGGCCTTGCGCCCCAGACTGATATCCCACAGGCAGCTCACGAAGACGACCTGGAGATACACGTCATACAGGAGTTCGGGCAGGAGTAGCGCGCTGAGGATGCGACCCCTCCAGCCAGTGCGCCAGGCGGTGATGACCCGTTCGAGGAGGAACACCGATCCGACCGCCATCCAGAAGGGAAACCAGATCCAGCGGTCGACGGAGAGCGCGGTGATGAGCATGAGGACGAGTGCGAGGTTCAGCGCCACGGTGCCGTACCCGATGCCGAGCTGCTGCCCCCAGTAGCGAATCGTGGCCCTCGTCATGCCGTACGCAGCGAGATTCTCCAGCGCCCCGCGCTGCCAGCGCTGCCGCTGACGCCAGAGGTTGCGCCAGGTGGGCATGAGCTCCGTCACGACGGTGCACTCGCTCGGCGACATCATCGTTGCTCCGAGCGACTTCAGCGCAAGGGTGAGCTCGTTGTCCTCGGTCAGTGCGGCCGTGTCGTAGACCTGTCCTGGCTCGCCGGGAATGTAGACCCCGCGGGCCCCCGCGACGTCCATGAGCGCACTCGCGCGAAACATCGTGGCAGTGCCGGTCAGCACGAACACCCTGCCGCGACGGGCTCGAATCTGGAGGCTGTAGCGGGCATATTCATTGCGCTGAAACTGCCCGATGAGGCCATGGCCCGGCTCGCCGAAGAACACCCCGCCTACGGCAGCGAGCTCTGGATCGCGCTCGAGGTTCGCTGCCGCCACCTCGATGAAGCGGGGGCCAAGGCTGGTGTCTGCGTCCATGACGAGCACGACATCGAAGGCATCGGTCAAGGGCAGGATCAGTCGGAGGGCTTGATTGAGGGCGCCGCCCTTCTTGTGGGCATTTTCGTGGGTCTCGAAAGCCTCGTGGCCCATGTCGCGGGCGATGGTGACCGTGTCGTCGGTGCAGTTGTCTGCGATGACAATGACGCGGTCGGGGGGCCTTGTCTGGCGGCCGAGCGCTGCCAGGGTGGTTGGCAGCGAGTACTCCTCGTTGTGCGCGGGGATGAGAACCGTGACCCGAA
>CALPZT020000291.1 GCA_943328365.2 Bifidobacterium breve
CGAGCCGTCGGCCGATCGGTGCACCGAAAGCTCGCCCACCCCGTGCCTCGTCCGCACGACGAGGAGGAGATCCTCCTCGAGGCTTTCGTCATCGAGGATCGCGGCATCGTCGAGCACGGCATCTGGATCCTCGGGGACGAGATCGACCCAGTGCTCGGCCGACCAGTCGCCTGGCGTTGTGACGGCGATCCGGCCCATCGGCGCATCTCGATCGGTGCACACGAAGACGCGTCCGTCGCGGGCGAACGACAATGAGGTCTGCGCGTCGACGTCGCCCTGGACGAGGACGAAGGCGGGGGAGCGCGGATCATCCTCCTCGAGGTCGGCCACCCACAGGTCATTGCGGGGCTCGGTGCCCTCGGAGCTCGACACCTGCAGCCATCGCCCATCGCGGCTGACCGAGACCCCGTAGTAGTTCGTCATCGTCATGCCGGCGCCGAAGACCTCGTTGTCCTCGTCCGTCGGGGTCCCGACGACGTGCAGGTAGACGCGGCGGTGGAAGTTGCGCTCGGCCTCGGGCAGGAGCTCGGGTGCGATGCGCCGGACGTAGTAGAAGGCCTCGCCGCCGATGAGCCAGGCGATCGGAGAGAAACGGCACCGGTCGATCGGGCCATCAAGCGCGGCGCCGGTCTCGACGTCCATCACGTGCACCTCGGACTCCTCGGTGCCACCGACCGAGAGCTGGTAGGCGAGGCGGTCGCCCTCCTTCGAGGGCTGCCAGCTATCGAGGGTCGTGAGGCCGGACGGATCGAGTGCCATCGGGTCGATGAGGACACGCTCGACGCCATCGGCTTCGACGACGTAGAGGACGGAGAACTGCTGGCCGGGCTCGCGGCGGGTGATGAACCGGCGGTCGCCCCGCCAGTACGGCGGTGAGACGGTACCGGCCCCGAGGAGTCGCTCGACCTGCTCGGCGAACGCGTCGCGGGTGGTCCACGTCTCGCGCTCCGCCTGGGTCAGCAGACGCTGGGTCGCGGCCCACTCGGTGGTGCGGGCATCGTCAGCGGTCTCGAGCCAGCGGTACGGGTCGGCCACCGCCGTGCCGTGCATGAGGTCGACATGATCGGACCTGTGCGCCGACGGGTAGCTCGGGCGGCTGAGGGCGACTGCTGCGTCTGATTCGGTCATCCCCCCACCATAAGGTGAGGTGATTCAGGCACGCCGCATGCGTGCGTCCACACAATCCCGGGAGACACGGTGAGCAGCTCTGACGGCGGCCCGTTCGAGGCGGTCAGCGAGTCCCTGGCCCGCCTTGCCGGCGCTCACGGGGTCGCGACGGAGTACTGGGATCAATCCGGCCGCCTCATTTCGGTGAGTGCGACGACCGTGCGCGCGGTGCTCGCCGCCCTGGGTGTGGCGAGCGGGAGCGAGGCCGAGGTCGGTGCCGAGCTTGAGCGCGCGGCGCTGCGCGATTGGCGGCGCACCCTGCCGCCGACGTTCATCGGCCGCGAGGGCGAGGACCGCCGCCTGCCGGTGCACGTGCCGCACGGCGAGAAGGTGGTCGCTCGCATTGAATTGGAGGACGGATCCCGACGCCAGCTCGACCAGATGGACTGGTGGGTCGACCCGATGCTCGTCGATGGCGTGCTCACCGGCGAGGCGAGCTTCACGGTTCCCGGCGACCTTCCGCTCGGCTGGCATACAGTCATCGCCCAGACGGCGCATACCCTCACCTCGTCCACCCTCGTCATGACCCCTCGCCGGCTCGACCCCGAGCGGGTCATCGGCGATCGGCAGTGGGGGTTCATGGCCCAGATCTACGCCACGCGCTCTCGCCGCTCCTGGGGGATCGGCGACCTCCGCGACTGCGCTGATCTCGCGTCGTGGAGCGGCCGCCGGCTCGGCGCCGGCTTCCTTCTCATCAATCCGCTTCATGCCGCCGCACCGAGCGCGCCCATGGCCCCGTCCCCCTACCTTCCGGTCACCCGGCGGTTCGCCAATCCGCTCTACCTGCGCGTCGAGGACATCCCGGAGTTTGTCGCGCTGCCGGCCGAGACCCGCGAGCGAGCCGAGGCGCTGGCCCTGGCGATGCAGCAGCTCAATCTCACCGATTCGCTCCTCGACCGCGATGCCTGCTGGGCTGCCAAGCGCTCAGTGCTCGAGAGCATCGCCGCGATCCCGCTCACTCCCGATCGCGCTGCGCTCTTTCACGACTACTGCCTGCGCGAGGGCCAGGGGCTCGTCGACTTCGCCACCTGGTGCGTCATGAGCGACATGTTCGGCGATGACCCGGTCGAGTGGCCCGCTGGGCTCGATCACCCCCGGAACGAGGCGGTCGCGGATTTCCGCGCTGCGCATGCGCAGGCCGTCGACTTCCACCGCTGGCTGCAGTGGCAGCTCGACACCCAACTCGCCCGTGCCCAGCGGGCCGCGCGCGAGGCGGGGATGGCGATCGGCGTCATGCACGATCTCGCGGTCGGAGTGCATCCGGGCGGCTCGGATGCCTGGGCCCTTCAGGATGTCCTCGCTGCCGGGGTGAGCGTCGGCGCCCCGCCCGATATGTACAACCAGATGGGCCAGGACTGGTCGCAGCCGCCGTGGCGTCCAGATGCCCTCGCCGAGGCCGGGTTCGGGCCCTACCGCGACATGCTGCGCACGGTGCTTCGCAATGCCGGTGGCATGCGCATCGACCACGTGCTCGGGCTCTTTCGACTGTGGTGGGTGCCGCGGGGCCGTCCGGCATCCGAGGGCACATTCGTCCGCCTCGATCACGACGCCATGCTCGGCATCCTGTGCCTCGAGGCGCATCGCGCCGGCGCGGTCATCGTGGGCGAGGACCTCGGCACGGTCGAGCCATGGGTGCAGGAGGCGCTCGCCGACCGCGGCATCCTCGGCACGAGCATCCTGTGGTTCGAGAAGCAGGATTCAGGCGCGGTCAAGCCACCGGCATCCTGGCGGCGCGAGGTGCTCGCCAGCGTCACCGTCCACGACCTGCCCCCGACAGCCGGCTACCTGCGCGATGAACACGTGCGCATTCGCGCTGATCTCGGCCTGCTCACCCGGCCCGCTGAGGTCGAGCGCGCCGATGCCGACCGTGAGCGGCAGGAGTGGGCTTCCGTCCTTCGGACGGAGGGCTGGCTCGAACCTTCGGCGGATGTGGCAACCGACGCGGGACTCGAGGCCATGGTCGTCGCCCTGCATCGGGCGCTCGCCGCCTCGCCCGCCCGGCTGCTCGGAGTCTCGCTCCCCGATGCCTTCGGCGACCGGCGGGCGCAGAACCAGCCGGGCACCGATCAGGAGTACCCGAACTGGCGGGTCCCGATGACCGATTCGAGCGGCGCGCCCGTCCTCCTCGACGACTGCTACGCCGCGCCGGAGCGAGTCGAGCACCTCGTTGCCACCGTCCGGCCGTCGGCTGGCCGACCCAAGCCCCTAGGGTTGTGACGTGACTTCAGGCCAGGCGCTCCTCGTTTTCCTCGGCATCCCGGCAGCATTCGCTGTCCTTGTCGCCCTTCTCGTCTTCGCCGGCTCCTGGACCCGTTCCGGCCGCACCCCGGGTGTGTCGGAGTCCGGCGAATCAGGCGGGCCGCTGTTCATCCAGACCTCGGGCGCGGTGCCCGATCCGGCGCGGCTTCCGCAGGAGATCGGCGCTTCCTCGAGCTCGGTCGCGGGGGGTGGAGCGCATGGCTCCTGGTAGTGATTTCTCCCGCGGGCAGGTGAGCGAGCTGCAGCGGGTC
>CALPZT020000292.1 GCA_943328365.2 Bifidobacterium breve
CGGGGATTTGAACCCCGCACCTACGCATTACGAGGGTGCTGCGAGGGCATGATGAACTAGCAGGTATTGTTTGGTACCAACGGTTTTTTGGCCGTCTGAGTTCGGACAATTCCGTGTTGAGCCCGCCTATTTCAGTTTAATCGCAGGTTACGATTTCGGGATCAAAGCGCTTCGTAATCCGTCGTTTGCCTATCCTGGCAACGTCGGAATTCGCAGTTCGACCTACGCACCCAGGGTGGGGTAGGTCTGGAAACCCTTGGCAGTAAAGGGTGCATCGTGCACGCGGTTTCACCCCTGCCTTGGTGGAGTTCTACGTGCGAGCGTGGTCCACCCGCCGGATGAAGTCGTTGACCACTTCTTCGGCCCCCTCCACGTCGGCGGCGAGTCCCAGGCTTGAGACTGAGGTGAGCGCCTCGCTGTAGATCCTCGGCCAGTGAGAGTGCGCGGTCACGGTTGGTGGCCAGGGCTGCTGAGCCCGGGCATCGAAAACCTCGACGCATGCCTGGCGCACGGGATGTAGAGACTCGTGGGCGATCAGTGCCTCGAGAATTTGCAAGTCGACTAGGTCGTGGGCTCGATCGTTGAGCTTGCCTTCGGGCAGGACGGCCGTGACGGCGTGCAGCTTCTGCGCGATTTGCCATGCGACGGTCATGCACGGGATGGGCTGCGATTCGGGGAGGCCGATGAGTGCAAGGGCTGGTGAGTGCGCCCAGTCGATTGCGTCTGTGTTTCCGGCTTCATCAGGGGAGACCTCCACCGGTACCGAGACGAACGGCGCACCCTGGTACTTGAGCTTCACCGTGAAACGTCGTGGCTTCACGATCAGCCCCGGGACGTTGATGACCTCGGGTTCGGTCAGGACCGCCGTGAACCCTTCCCACCCCTGTGAAGCCGACTCAGCGAGCCGTTGACAGATCACCTCGATGTCGTGACGAGTGACGGCGTCGAGGTCGCGTGAAGCGCGGGATTGCGAGATGCCCCTTCGCAGTTCGAGTGCGGAACCTCCCTTGACGAGGATGTGGGGTTGGCCTTGCTCGTCCGTGAGCGAGGCCATGAACTGCGACACCACGAGGACTCCGATGTGCTGTTGAAGGCGCCCGAATGCAAGCCCGTCTCGTCGAGAGACGTGCATCAAACGATCTCGGAGTGACCGCAGGTTCTTCGGCACCGAGGCGTAAGCATCGCTCATATCGGCCCCTCGCGGTGATCGATCAGCTTCTCGAGGTTCGCAGCTTGAGATGCCATGAGCTGGCCAGACTGACGGGCCTGGCGGATGGCCAAGCGGAGTTGCGCCGGGTCCGTCCCCAGCTCGTGACAGTCCTCGATGGTGCGCGCAACCGTGGTCACCGGAAGTCCGTCAACCATCGTCACGTCAGCAGTTGGGAGGTCCCTGCGATGGACCCGTACAGGACCACTTCCCTGAGCTCGGGGGTAGTTGTCCGGCGGAGCCGTCAGGTGGACGACGGACGGGTTCACATCCGACAGACCGTGCAGGACCAGAGCAGATTCATGAGACAGCACCGCTCGACCCCGCGCCCAAGCGACCGCGAACGCCAGATCATCAATCTCCGATCGAGGCAAGACAGGCACGCGATAGACCCCTCGAGCCACGTGCTCTAGGCGCCCGCGCCCTGCGAGTAGACGCAACTGAGTCGGATCAATTCCCGCCTCACGAGCCTGGAGCGTCGTTACGTAGCCGTGGTGATCGGAGGCCCTTTCGACGAGGGTGTCGAATATCGGCTGTTTCATGTGCTCAAACGTATCAAATAGATACGTTTACGCACAATCATCCGGAAAACTCCGCAGCGCCTCACCCTCAGGCATCCCCATCCCCATCCCCATCCCCGGTCGTGGTCGTGGTCGAGGTCGTGGTCGTGGTCGTGGTCGTGGTCGTGGTCGTGGTCGTGGATATTGCCGTATCCGGGAGCAAAATCAAAGCAGGGGTGGACCGCCCATCGCATGTAGCCACGGGAATCCGAGCCCGACCCCTGCCCCCAAGTCGGCCAACGACAGCCATCGGGCCCAGGCGCCCAGATCGCATCGCGCCGTGAAGTGCCTCAGTGCAAATTCGGTTTAGTCAGCCTGAAAAATCTCCGTTCTGTCGTGGAGCTGCTTCGGGGATTTGAACCCCGGACCTACGCATTACGAGCGCCATTGCCAAGCGATTTCCTCCACGGAAGTTGTTCCGCTACAGGCCATTTCCCCATGGAGCTCCGTGACAGTTTGCGTGGCGCCGGGTTATCAGCGGGTTATGAGCAGGGGCTCGATAACTCTTCGACTGGCTCGTCCCGGGACGCAATCCTGACTGCATTCGGAGCGACCAGCCAGAGCCGAGTGTCGGGGTTCCCATCCATAATCGTCCAGTGACTGGGCGCGTAGGACTGGCTGGGGACTGGCACGGCAATGTGTCGTGGGCCATGTCCCGCATCCGCCTGTTCGCCGCACAGGGCATCTCCACGATCTATCACGTCGGTGACTTCGGCCTTTGGCCCGGAGCAACTGGTGAGTACTTCCTGAAGACCCTGCATCGCGCATGCGTCGACCGCGATCTCGAGATGTTCATCGTGCTCGGCAATCACGAGGACTACCACCGAGCCGCTGCGATGCAACTGGACGAGCAGGGATGGCTTTGCCTGGAGAGCTACCCGCGCTTCCACTTTGCGCCGCGCGGTCACGCCTGGATCGATGCGCACGGCGCTCGCTTTGCAGCACTGGGAGGAGCCGGATCGATCGATCGCAATACCCGCAGGATCGGTGTCGACTGGTGGCCGCAGGAGGAACTCACGCAGTTCGACTGCGATCGGCTCGTCGCGAACGTGCGCAGTCAGCAGTGGGCTCGCGTGGACGTGATGCTGACCCACGACGCTCCTGCCGGCCTGCAGCGTTTCGGCATGACCGCGCGGCCAGCCTGGTTCACCCCGGAAATCGAGGACTACTGCGCGATTCAGCGGACAAGGCTTCGGCACGCCATGGATGAGGTGCTTCCGCGCTGGCTGGCGCACGGTCACTGGCATGACTACTTCCGCGACAGCTGGGATGGCCTGTCGGCCTCTGGTACCGACTACCACTGCGAGGTCTTGGGCCTGGCTGCCGACGGCATGCGGGGCAACGCAGTGATCGCCGAGGTCTGTCCGGGTTTCGGGTTGGGCGAGATCACGGAGTTGCTCCCATGACCGTGCTCACCACGACCCCCAGTCCCTCAGCGAACTCGCCAACGTCCTCGCGATCCCCTACTCGACCGTCCACCGGGAGACTGCCCAACTGCTCGATGCCGGCATTCTCGTCGAGCGTCGAGTCGGCAACACTCGACTGCTGGAGCCGAACACCGCATCGCCCTTCCACGGTCCGCTACGTGAGCTGTTGGAGATCGCCTTCGGCCCAGTCCCGCTGCTGAAAGCAGCGTTTGAGCACATCAGCGGAGTCGAGGCCGCCGCAATCTTCGGGTCCTGGGCGCATCGAACCCTCGGCAGGCCTGGGGCCCCGCCTGCCGATATTGACGTTCTGGTCGTCGGAACACCCGATCCAGCCCAGATCTACGACGCTTGCTCTCTTGTCGGTGCAACCCTGCGACGCCCCGTGAATCCAACGATCCTGACATCGCATGAGTGGAATCAGCGCACGCCATTTCTTGATGAGGTCCGCCGCGGCGGCTTGCTCACCATTGCCGGCAAC
>CALPZT020000293.1 GCA_943328365.2 Bifidobacterium breve
GCCATCGTCGAGAGTCGGGCATGCAGTTCCTGGCCGAGCTGCTGAATCTCCTCGGCATGCTGCGCAAGCCGCTCCTGGCGCCACGAGAGGCTGACCGTGCGCAGCAGGGCGACCAGGGTGGTCGGGGTTGCCGGCACGATGTTTCGGGCGAACGCGTAGTCGAGGAGGTCTGGTCGGGCATCGAGCGCGGCCTCGAGGAGGGACTCAGATGGCAGGAACATCACGATGAACTCGCAGTTCTGGGGCACGAAGCGCTGGTACTCACGGCCCTGGAGCCCATCGATATGCCGGACGAGGTCGGCCGCGTGCTGCTTCATGAGCGCATTCGTCGCGGCCTCATCGGTGCTGCGCTCGGCCTCGAGGAAGGCGTTGAGCGGGACCTTCGCGTCGACGACGACGCTCCGGTCGGAAGCCAGGTGGACGATCATGTCGGGACGAATCTGGCCGGACTCGCCCTGATGGGACACCTGCTCGGTGAAGTGGACGCGGTCGAGCATGCCGGCCGCCTCGACAAGTCGCCGCAACTGCATCTCGCCCCAGCGGCCCCGCGCCCCCGTTCGGCCGAGCACCGCGCTCAGCCGAGAGGCCTCGCGACGGACATCGTCGGTCGACCGGGTGAGGGCGGTGACATGGTGGGTCAACTGGGAGGTGAGTTCAGTGCGCAGCGATGCTTGAGCTGACACGTTCTCGCGCTCGGTGCGCTGCACCTGATCGGCGAGCGCGGTGAGCGACGCGGTGACGGGGATGAGCGCATCGCTCCAGGGCGTTCGGCCCGAATCGCCCGTGGAACGCCGGCCGAGCAAGACGCCGAGCAGGATGCATGCGGCGAGGGCGAGGACCCCGATCACCGAGAGAAGGATGAGCGGCAGCAGGCTCGTCGTTGTCATGCTCGCACACTCCCACGACCCTGTGACACGGGCAGGAAGCCATGCCGAAGGCGGGAGCGCCCCTGGGCAGCCTTGTGTGAGGGAATTCCCGCGGCCCGCATCTCCTTGGCCTCCATCGCACTAGCGTCGCCTTGCTCACGTTGGCACTAGCGTCGCCCTGCACAAGTCGGGTCGGGGCGCACCCGGTGCCCGTCTGGATCCGTGGTTCACCTCAAGCGCAGGAGGGTGTCAAATGACCACAAAGCGAATGACCTTGATTACGGCGGCACTCGCGATGATGGCCATTGCCGTGGCGCCCGCAGTCCAGGCATCCTCCAGTGACGCGGCAGTGCGACTCAACGGCTCCAACGGCAGTTTTCTCCCCTACTCGCCAAACTGCGGGTCAGACTGGTGTTACGGCACAAGTTGGTTCGGTGGCAGCCTCAACATGGGGACGATCTATCGCGTGAAGCCGGATGGCACGAGCTTTTCGGTGCTCGGCAACTTCGAGGGAGCGAACGGGCTGCAGCCGTCGCAGGCCCCCGCGATCTCCCCTGACGGCACGACGCTCTACGGCACCACCAGCCAGGGTGGCGATTCCGGATCCGGGGTCATCTACCAAGCCGACACCGCGACGGGCGTCATCACCGCCCTCGCCTCATTCACCGGACCGAACGGATCGACCCCGCAGGCGCCTCCGATCATCGTTGGAGACTCGCTATTCGGCGTCGCTGGACAAGGTGGCAAGAACTCACGCGGAGTGGTCTGGACGATGCCCCGGGCCGGCGGCACGATCACGGTGATCCACTCGTTCACCGGCGGCACGAAGGATGTCGCCACGCCCTTCGGTGCGCTGATGATCAATCCGAGCGACGGCATGCTCTACGGCATGGCGTTTGCCCAGGCCGCCAACGGCCTCGGGGGGATCTTCCGAGTCGATCCGGTGGCGAAGTCGTACAAGCTGCTTGCCTCATTCACCAAGGAGACGGGTGGCGTCCCGCAGACCGGTGCCCTCGTCGTCGGCCCCGATAAGGCGCTGTACGGCAACGGCTGGGCCTTGGGCCCCGATGGCGCCGGCTCCGTCTTCCGATTCAGCCCGAAGACGAACACCATCAAGGCTGCCTTCTCCTACACTCCCACGACGGGCACTCAGCCCTATAGCGGTGTGGTGTTCAGCCCAAGTGGCACGTGGATGTATTCGCTGACCTGGAAGGGCGGGCAGTACGGGGGAGGCACGCTGATCGCCATCAAGGCTGATGGCTCCGCCTCCAAGGTCCTCAAGCAGTTCAGTGCGAAGACTGGCCTGAACAACACCGCTGCACCCACAATCTCCCCTGACGGTACCCGGTTGCTCTTCGCGCAGAACGGCGGAAAGTATCCGCTCGGCATCCTCTACTCGATGGTCATCCCTGCCTCAGTCCGCTGACCGACGGCCTTTCTCTGACGAACGGCTCTCCTCTGACGAACGGAATTGGGCAGCTCGCGTCACGGAGCGACTACTCGGGCGCAGACTCGAACGCTCGCCGTTACCCTTTGCCTTGGGCGGATCGACTGCCTCGTCCGACTATTGCTCGAGCCCCGCGGACTTCCCGGGGCCGAGAAAAGAATGGAATGGCACCTTGGCGCTCACGATCGGCATCGTCGGACTCCCGAACGTCGGGAAGTCGACCCTCTTCAATGCCCTGACGAAGAATAATGTCCTCGCCGCGAACTACCCGTTCGCGACAATCGAGCCGAACACCGGCGTGGTCGGGGTCCCCGACCCTCGGCTCGACGTGCTCGCCGGCATCTTCGGTTCGCAGAGGCTCCTGCCGGCGACCGTCATGTTCGTCGACATCGCCGGCATCGTGAAGGGTGCGAGCGAGGGCGCGGGCCTTGGCAATAAGTTCCTCGCGAATATCCGCGAATCCGATGCGATCTGCCAGGTCCTGCGAGCGTTCACCGATGACGATGTTGTGCACGTCGAGGGCCGTGTCTCGCCGGAGGAGGACATGGAGACGATCAACACCGAACTCATCCTCGCCGACATCCAGACCCTCGACAAGGCCATTCCGCGGCTGCAGAAGGAGGCGCGCACCGACAAGTCGAAGGCGGCCGTCGTCGCTGCTGCTGAGGAGGCGCGGGCCCTCCTCGATCAGGGCACCACGATCTTCGCGTCGGGTGTCGACCCGGCTCCGCTGCGCGAGCTCTTCCTTCTCACCGCCAAGCCATTCGTCTACGTCGTCAATGTCGACGAGGCCGAGCTCAGTGATGCTGCCTTCATCCAGCGGATGAAGGACCTCGTCGCCCCGGCCGAGGCAGTGTTCCTCGACGCAAAGCTCGAGGCAGAGCTGAGCGAACTCGCCGATGATGAAGCCCTCGAGCTCCTGCAGTCGGTCGGCCAGGACGAGCCCGGCCTCAACGCGCTGGCGCGAGTCGGCTTCGACACCCTGGGCCTGCAGACCTACCTCACCGCGGGGCCGAAGGAGGCCCGGGCCTGGACAATCCCGAAGGGTGCCACGGCACCCGAGGCGGCCGGTGTCATCCATACCGACTTCCAGAAGGGGTTCATCAAGGCCGAGATCGTGTCGTTCGACGACCTCGTCGCCGCCGGCTCGATGGCCGAGGCCAAGGCGAAGGGCAAGGTCCGGATCGAGGGCAAGGACTACGTGATGCAGGACGGCGACGTCGTCGAGTTTCGCTTCAACGTCTAGTCATGCGCCTGCATGCCGTGACGTTGCTCGTCGATGACTACGACGACGCGATCGCCCATTACGTCGATGACCTCGGCTTCACGTTGGTCGA
>CALPZT020000294.1 GCA_943328365.2 Bifidobacterium breve
CGAGCCTCGGGCCTGTCGGTAACCGACGATGCAATCGCCCATGCGATGGCCGACCTCATCGCCGGGCGAGACCCCGTGGCGAGCCTCGCATCCTCGTGCTCGGCACGCGTCCGCGAGGTGACATTGCAGGCAGGGTGGTGGCAGCGCGAGAGCACCCCGCTCCTCGTGGAGCTACTGGCTGACGGGAGCAAGGATCCAGTCCCCATGGCGCTGCTGTGGAGGCGAGGCTGGAAGCTTCAGGACGAATCCGGTGGAATCGTGCCCGTCGATGGCGAGGTTGCCGCGCGCATCAGCCGGCGGGCAACCGATCTTCGGCCGGTGCTGCCCGGGCGTCCGGCCAGCCTCGGCGACCTGTTCCGTATCGCTGCGAACGGGAGCGCCCGCGAATGGCTGACGACCGGGCTGGTGACATTGCTCTTGGCCGGGCTGGCGTTCTTAGCCCCGATCCTCCTCGGACAGCTGGCCGGCCTGTTCATCCAGGCAGCCCCTGCCGAGGCTTATGCCGCCTTGTTCATGGCCCTGTTGCTCATCGCCCTCGCTGGCGCGGCCTGGCAGGCTGTTCGCGGCCTGTCCCTCCTTCGGGCACGGAGCAGGGCAGTCGCGCTCGCTGCCGGCTCGATGTGGGAACGGATCATGCGACTCCCCGGACGCTGGCACGCCGATCGCACCCTCGGCGATCGGTTCGTCCAGGCGAACTCGGTGAACAACGCCTCGGCCGCATTGCCGGACGAGACCCTGGCAAGGCTGCTGGACTCGGCGACGGTCATCGGAAGCCTCGCGGCAATCGCCACGATCAATGCCACCGTCCTGGCCAGCCTGGCAGCGCTCATGCTCGTACAGTTCGTCCTCATCGGTCTCCTCCTCGCCATCGCATCCCGTCGGGCGAGAGAGCGCATCGATGCGTCTGCAGAGGCCGGTGGCACCCTCATCCAGATCCTGCGTTCGGTCGCGAGGCTCCGCGTGTCCGGTGCCGAGTCCAGAGCCTTCCTGCGCTGGGCGCAGGTTCAGGCAGTGTTCGCTCGCTCAGACCAGGCCCTGCGTCGCATCACCATGCTCCAGGGCGTCCTGCTGTCGACCTGGCCGCTGCTCGGCCTGCTCGTCCTGGTCTTGGCCGTCAATGCCTCTGGTGCAAGCTTCGCCGACTTCATCACCGCTCAGGCAGCTGTCACCGCCGCTACCGCGGCCATCGCATCGATGGCCCTTGCCGGCAACGCAACCCTGATAGGCAGGCAGTTCCTCCGCAAGGCTGCCCCCGCTCTCGCGGCCATTCCGGAGGGCAGTGGACGCGGCGCAGCGCCCGGGATTCTCAACGGGGCACTGGAGGTCCGAGACCTGGTCTTCAGGTACGGCCCGGGCCTGCGTCCGGTGCTCAACGGCGTGAGCGTACGGATCGCCCCGGGCGAGCAGGTTGCGATCGTCGGGCCTTCCGGGTGCGGGAAGACCACCCTCGTCAGGATCATCCTGGGCCTTGAGGACGCGGAGTCCGGAGTCACCCTAATCGATGGCCAAGATCTTGCCGGCCTCGATCGAATGTCGGTGCGCAAGCAGATCGGGACCGTTCTGCAGTCGGCCGGCCTCCTTCCGGTGAGCATCAGGGAGAACGTCGCCATGGGCCGGACCCTGTCGCAGGCACAGGTCTGGACAGCACTTGACGCTGCCGCCATCGGGGACGACGTGCGGGCTCTCGCCATGGGACTGAACACCCCGGTGGCGGACTCCGCCGGGACCCTCTCCGGAGGCCAGCGGCAGCGCATCCTCATCGCACGCGCCCTGGTGGGCAATCCCCGCGTCCTGGTGATGGACGAGGCCACGAGTGCCCTCGACAATGTCACGCAGGCCGCAATCGTCTCCTCGCTCAACGCCCTGAAGGTGACCCGCATCGTCGTCGCCCATCGGCTGTCAACCATTCGCCAGGCCGACCGCATCGTGGTGATGGATGCGGGGCGCGTGGTCGACGAGGGCACCTTTGACGACCTTGCGGGCCGACCTGGCCCGTTCCTTCGCCTGATCGCCCGACAAGAGGCGTAGGGACGGCACTCGGGACCGGCCCACGCCTGCGAATCTCGCAGTCAGGACCCGGGCGGCAGGGTGCACGATCTAGGATGAGGGACCCGATTACCAAGACCTTGGAGGAACCATGGCCGAGCAAGGCAACACGCCGCAGGACCCGCAGGACGAGGCGCTGACTGACGACGAGCTCTCACAGGTGGCAGGCGGAGCCGAACTGCCCATCGCGCCAGTCGGCGAGGCCGTCTAGATCGTCGTTGCCCTCCTTCGTTCACGACGGCCAGGACAGTTCTCTGATCGGCGCAGTCTTTTCCGAGCGGCTCGCATCGCTCCATGCGGGCGAACCTCAACGGGGCTTCGATCGAATACTGCACCAGATCGATGCGACGACCAGGATCTCGGCTGAGGAGGGGATAGCCCTCGTTCGCCTAGCCGCGCAGGTGAACGCCACCCATACGCTTGAGGTGGGCCTTGGATACGGCTTCTCGGCCACATATCTGCTTGGCGCCTTGGCCAGCAGGCAACGGGCAGATGCCGTTGGACACCTGGCCATTGACCCGTACCAAATGACCGACTGGAACGGGATCGGCATCACGACTGCCAACGAGTTGGTGGCCGTCAGCCCTTGTCTCTCCGAATCGTCATTTCATTGCATCGAGAAGCGTTCGGATATCGCACTGGCCGGCCTTCTCATGGAAGGCCGGTCCTTCGACCTGACCTTCATCGACGGGTACCACCGATTCGACGACGTGCTCGTCGACTTCACGCTGGCCGCGCAGATGTGCCCCCCGGGCGGGGCGATCGTCCTGCACGACATGTGGCTCCCGGGCATCGCGTGCGTCGCGGGATTCATCCGCTCCAACCGAGCGGACTTCGCCGAAGTCCGTACCGGGTGCGAGAACCTCTTCGCGGTACAGCGAATCGGCGGCGATGCTCGAAACTGGGATCACTTCGTGCCGTTTGCCATGGACGGCACCCCAGCGACCTGAGGCGGATGATCCGCACAGCGAGCCCAGCCGTTCGACGCGTGATCATCCGCGCCGGGCGACCTCGAAGTGGAAGGGCACCGACCCCGGGTCAATGATCGTGGTGCCGCCATCGACCGTGATGCCCGCCCCGTTCACGTAGGACGAATCAGATCCGATGAGCCACAGCACTGCCCCGGCAATCTCGGAGGCTTCCGCCGGCCGGCCCTGCGGCACCAACGCGGTGACCGCCGCATAGGCACGCTCCGGGTCGAGTCCGACGGATGCACCGAACTCCTCCATCTCGGCGTCGGACATCTCGGTGCGCACCCAGCCTGGGTTCACGCAGTTCGCCCGAACACCGTGCCGCGCTTCGTCGACGGCGATGGTCTGGATGAGCATGCCGAGCGCAGCCTTGGAGACCGCATAGGCCGTCGCGGCCGGCGGTGCCCGCAGCCCGGCAATGGAGCCGATGCCGACGAATGACCCGCGCGACGTGCGCAGATACGGGATCGCCTCGTGGGCAAGGATGAAGGCGGCGGTGAGGTTGATGCTCAGTGCCGCGTTCCAGGACTCAAGGCTCGTCTCGGCGACGGAACCGGTGAACATCGCGCCGGCGTTGGCCACCACCGCATCGAGCCGTCCGAACCGCTCGGCAATGCTC
>CALPZT020000295.1 GCA_943328365.2 Bifidobacterium breve
TCCTGGCCGGCACTCACCATGGGCTCGCGCACGGTGCGGCTCATCACCGTCGTGGCTGTCGTCGGCATTGCGGTGTTCAAGTTCATGGGGCGCATCTAACTGATATTGACATTCATTTTCATTAGTGTGAGTCTCTCCTTATGACACGCCTCCTGGTCGGCCTCGCCGCAGCCTCCCTTGCCCTCGCCGCCTGCTCGTCCCCCACGGCCGATTCGCCTTCGGGAAGTCCCGATGGACGGCCCACGATCGTCGCTGCCTTCTACCCACTCGAGTACGCCGCCCGCACGATCGGCGGCGACAGCGTGAACGTCGTCGGCCTCACACCGCCGGGCGGTGAGCCCCATGATCTCGAGCTCAGCGCCGCTCAAGTTGCCGAGATCGCCAGCGCGGACCTCGTCCTGTATGTCAAGGGATACCAGCCGGCTGTCGACGAAGCGGTGGCCCAGCAAGCGGCCGACCACTCCCTCGACGTTTCAGCCGCACTCCCCCTCCTCACCGCCGAGCACGCGGGTGAGCACGCGGGTGAACCGGCCGATGAGCATGCAGGCGAGAGCGCCACGGGCACCGACCCGCACATCTGGCTCGACCCGATGAACATGGCAGCGATCGGCACCGCGGTCACCGAGCGCCTGTCAGCGGCCAATGCCGCCGCCGCTGGGCAGTACCAGACGAACAACGCGAGCCTCGCCTCCGACATGTCTCGCCTCGACAAGGCGTTCGCCGATGGCCTCGCATCATGCCGCTCTCGGATCATGGTCGTGAGTCACGAGGCATTCGCCTACCTCGGTGCCGCCTTCGGGCTCACGCAGGTCGGCATCTCCGGCCTCTCGCCGGACGCGGAGCCCAGCCCGGCACGAATGCGAGATGTCGCCGACCTCGTCACCCGGGAGGGCATCACGACCATCTATTACGAGACCCTCGTCGATCCGAAGGTGGCACAGACACTTGCGGACGAGGCAGGCGTCGCGAGTGCTGTCCTCGACCCGATCGAGGGGCTTATCGCGGGCTCGTCCGATTCGTATCCGACGATCATGGAGAAGAACCTCGCCACCTTGCGCGCCGGGCAAGGGTGCGAATGAGTGCCGAAACCGTTGTCTCAGTCGCGCGTGCCTGCGTCGAGTTCGACGGCGAGCACGTGCTCGAGAACGTCGACCTCTCGATCGAGGAGGGCGAATTCATCGCCCTCCTCGGCCCGAACGGCAGCGGCAAGACCACCCTCATCCGGGCGATCCTCGGCCTGCAGCCACTCGACCACGGCAAGATCTCCCTCTTCGGCACCCCGCTCGGTCGATTTCGCGACTGGCACCGGGTAGCGATCGTCCCCCAGCGGCTGCCGGGCGCGACGAGCATCCCCGTTTCGGTGTGGGAGGCCGTGCTCTCCGGCGGCATCACCCCGAGGGGCCGGTGGCGGCCATTCCCCCGCTCCTCGCGCGCTGCCGCTCAGCGCGCCCTCGAGTCGGTGGGCCTGTGGTCCAGGCGCCATGACCGCCTCGACACCCTCTCGGGCGGCCAGCAGCGCCGGGTGCTCATCGCCCGCGCGCTCTCGACCTCGCCGGACCTGCTCGTCATGGACGAGCCCACGGCCGGCCTCGACACCGCGAACCTTCAGGCACTGACCGCCCTGCTCGCTCATCTCCACAATGCAGGCACGACGATCATCGTCGTCACCCACGAGCTCACCGGCATCAGCGACCTCGTCACCCGGGCAGTCGTCCTGCGCAACGACCATCACGAGTCGGTGAAGTACGACGGACCCCCGCCCGTGCCGGCCGACTTCAATAACGACGTCCACCCCCACCACGACGACCCGCCCGAGGCGCCGCCGACCGTCGAGCTCGACCCGTCATGAGCATCCTCGACTACGACTTCATGCAGCGGGCCCTCGTCGCCGCCGCCCTCGTCGGCCTCCTCGCACCGCTCATCGGGGTGTTCCTCGTCCAGCGCCGTCTTGCCCTCCTCGGCGACGGCATGGGCCATGTTGCCCTTACCGGTGTCGGCCTCGCCTTCCTCCTCGGCACGGCGCCGATCCCGACAGCCATGGTCACCGCGGCGCTCGGCGCCTTCCTCATCGAATTCATCCGCTACCGCAGCCGCACGGCCGGCGACGTCGCACTCGCCCTGCTGTTCTACGGCGGCATCGCCGGCGGCGTGCTGTTCGCCTCGCTCGCCCCGGGCAAGGCGTCGTCGTCCCTCAACGCCTACCTGTTCGGTTCGCTCTCCACGGTCGCGAGCGGCGACATCGTCGCACTCCTTTCGCTCTGCCTCGTCGTCGTGATCCTGATGGCGATCTTCGGCCGCGAAATGTTCGCGATGAGCCTCGATGCAGATCTCGCTGCGGTGCAAGGGATTCGCGTGCGAATGATGAGCACGCTGCTCGCGGTGCTCGCGGCAGTTGTCGTCGTCGTGGGCATGCGCGTGGTGGGGCTCCTGCTCGTGAGCGCCATCATGATCGTGCCCGTTGCCGCGGCGCAGCAGGTCACGCGGTCATTTCGGGCGACCGCCGCTGTTGCCGTCCTGCTCGGCCTCATCGCGAGCGTGAGCGGCCTCGTCACGTCCTTCGTCGTCGAGGTTCCCCCCGGCCCCACCATCGTCCTCGAAGCACTTGCCCTCTTCGCCATCCTCGCCCTCGTCGCCGTGCCGTTGCGCAGGCGGCGCAGGGAGACTCACTGAGCGAGCAACGACCTCAGGTGAAGTCCGGGGCCTGATTCGGGACGGCTCCGCCGTAGCGGCGATCCCTCGATGCGTAGATCTCGCATGCGTGCCACAGGTGCCGCCGGTCGAAATCCGGCCACAGGGTGTCGAGGAACACCATCTCGGCGTAGGCCGACTGCCAGAGCAGGAAGTTGCTCGTGCGCTGCTCGCCGGATGAGCGGAGGAACAGGTCGACGTCGGGCATGTCTGGCTCGTCGAGGTAGCGGCTGATCATCCGCTCGTCGATCTTGCCCGGGTCGATCTTGCCCTCCTTGGCATCTCGGGCGATGGCCGCGACGGCATCGGCGATCTCGGCCCGGCCCCCGTAGTTCACGCACATCGTGAGCGTGAGCCTGGTGTTCTTGGCCGTGAGCTGCTCGGCCTCCTCGAGCTCCTTGATGACGGAGCGCCAGAGACGCGGACGACGACCCGCCCAGCGCACCCGCACGCCGAGCTCGTTCATCTCGTCGCGGCGCCTGCGGATGACGTCGCGGTTGAAGCCCATGAGGAACCGGACCTCGTCCGGTGATCGCTTCCAGTTCTCGGTCGAGAATGCGTAGGCCGAGATCCAGCCGATGCCGAGCTCGAGGGCGCCCTCGACACAGTCGAAGAGGCTGGCCTCGCCCATCTCATGGCCGGCTGTCCGCGGCAGGCCGCGCTCCTTCGCCCAGCGGCCGTTGCCGTCCATGACGATTGCGACGTGGCGGGGCACGAGCTCAGCGGGGATCGCAGGTGGCTGGGCACCGCTCGCATGCGGGGTGGGCTGACGTGACTGACTACTTGGCGAGGGTGCGCGTTTCATCGGCTGTTCCGATCATTCGTGTCAGTTCGATCGACGAGCGGGAGGGATCGCAGTCCGCGCTCGAGGTGCCATTGGAGGAATGCGGCGACGAGCCCGCTCGCCTCGCGCCGCTGCCTGGGCTCGCTGCCATCGGCGA
>CALPZT020000296.1 GCA_943328365.2 Bifidobacterium breve
CATCTGAACCCTCAAGCCGTTCGAGTTCGCGATTTGCGACCTCCATGCCAATCGACGCACGGGCGAAGCCCGCGTAATTCGCAACCATGGTCATGGTGCTCCGCACCTCGTCAGCGGTTGCCCCGTGGTCGATAGCCCAGCGAACGTGGCCCACCAATCGCTGCTCAACTCCGCCCAAGGTCGAGAGGATCGCGATGACGATGAGGCTCCGCTCGCGAAGGCTGAGCGGGCCATCCCCCCAGGCGGCCCCGCCGGTTGCCTGGAATGCCTCCTCGGCGAACACCCGGCCGAACGTGGCGACGAAGTACTCCTCGACCTCGCTCTCCGACATCCCCAACTGACTCGCATAGGCGCTGAGACCCTGAGCTCGTCGGGTGGACTCCTCGCTCACGACGCGGACGACACCGGTTGGACATGCGTTGAACGCAAGGATTTCGAGCGCGTCGTGCGCCGACGCTGGACGAGATCCAGTGCGATCGCAGCGATGAGGATGACGCCCGTGATGATCTGCTGCCAGTAGCTCTCGACGCCGCCGACAGACAAGCCGTTCTGCAGCACGCCGAGGAAGATCACGCCGACAACGGTGCCACCGACACCGCCGATGCCGCCACTGAAGCTCGTGCCACCGAGCAGCACTGCCGCCGCAGCCGCGAAGACGAGGTTGTCGCCAACCTGCGGGCTTGCCGCCCCGATCCGTGCATCCTGGAGCACCGCCGCCACGGCCGCTAGGCCGGCCGACAGTGCGTAGACGGCGATGATGGTTCGTGAGGTGCGGATACCCGACAGCCGGGCCGCCTCGGCGTTGCCGCCGACGGCGTACACGTCACGTCCGAAGAAGGTGTACTTCTGCACGTACAGCATGATGAGGAAGGTCACGATCATCACGATGATCGGGTTCGGGAGGCCCAGCGTGCTGCCGAAGGCAAGCTCGTCGAGGAATGGCGAGATGACCTGCTGGGTCTTCGTGCCCGACCAGAGGTTCGTCAAGCCGCGGAAGAGTATGAGGGATCCCAGGGTCACGACTAGGAACGAAAGCCCATATTTGCCAATTGGAATTCCATTCACGATTGCGCCAAGAGCCACGCCGAGGAGGATCGTGAGGATGATCGCGACAAACAGCGGGAGCCCCGCCTCGTTCGTGAACCAGCCAAGACCGATCCCGCACAGGGCGAGCATCGAGCCGATCGAGAGGTCGAACCCGCCTGCGAGCATGACGAACGTGAGTCCGAGCGAGGCGACCCACAGGATCGAAGAGCTCGTCATCATCGCGCTCATATTCTCTGGCGTGAGGAACCGCTCCTGGGTGAGCGTGAAGAACACGAGCATCACCACAAGCAGCACCAGCACGACAAAGAACCGTTGCCGAACGAAGTTTCTGAGCATCGCTATCTCCTCCTCATTGCGCGTCTTCAGTTCTCATTGCACATGTCCCATCGCGAGGCGGAAGATCGCTCCCTCGTCTGCTTCATGCTTGTGGAGTGTCCCGGCGACCCGCCCTGCGTGCATGACAACGATGCGGTCGCACAGGGTGAGCAGTTCAGGCGCTTCGGACGAGCTGATGACGATGCTCAGGCCGGCGTCTCGTTGCGCGAGCAGGATCCGGTAGATCTCGGCCTTCGCCCCGACATCCACTCCGCGAGTCGGCTCGTCGAGCAGAAGGATCGAAGGATTCGTGCCGATCCACTTCGAGATGAGGACCTTCTGCTGGTTGCCTCCGCTCAGTCTCACGACTGGGGTGTCGAGTGATTCGGTGACGATCGAGAAGTCGGCTACGCACTGCTCGACGAAGGCGACGGACGAGGCGGATCGCGGGCGCGCCCAGCGAGTCGCAGTAGAGGTCCGAGCCATGAGGGCGTTCTCAAGGACTGACATGTCGAGGACGAGTCCGCCGACCTTACGATCCCCCGGCACGAAGCCGATGCCAGCACGGATGGCCGCGGGCGCATCCTTGATGGAGACAGCCTTGCCGCCGATGATGATCCGTCCGGCTTCGCGCTGGTGTAGGCCGAAGATGGTCTCGAGAACCTCTGAGTGACCAGCGCCGACAAGGCCGGCAATCCCGACGATTTCGCCCTTGCCCACGCTGAGGCTCACATCGCTGAACTTCCCGCGCACCGATAAGGCGTCGAGTGAGAGCACCGCATCCGCCGACGTCTGGTACTCGGGGGGTGGCACGAATGCACTGAGCTCACGGCCGAGCATGTCGGACACCAGACGGGTAGGCGAGTAGTCGGCTGCTACCCCCGTAGAGACGAGCCGGCCGTCGCGAAGCACCGTGAGTCGGTCGCTGATCTCGAACACTTCCTGCGTTCGATGGGAGATGAAGACCGTCGCGACGCCCCGTTCGCGCAGGGCACGCATCGCGCGGAACAGCGAGTCGACCTCGTGCGCAGAGAGCGAGCTCGTCGGCTCGTCGAGGATGAGCACCTTCGTGTCGTTCGTGAGCGCGCGTGCGATCTCGACGAGTTGGGCCTGGCCCGGCGGCAGATCCTGAACGAGGTCGTCGACATCTGCGTCGCAGTCAAGTGCATCGAGGGCCTCGCGGGCGCGTTGCCGGGTTGCCCGCCAGTCGATGCCCCACCGATTACGGGGCTTGCGCGGGCCGAGGAGCACGTTCTCGCCCACGCTGAGCTCGCTCACGAGGGTGCGTTCCTGGGTCACCATGGAGATGCCGGCCGCGAGCGACTCAACCGGGTTGCGCATCGAGACGGCTGCGCCGTTCATTGAGATCGTGCCCGCATCGGGCGCGATCTGCGCCGAAAGGATCTTCAGCATCGTTGACTTGCCTGAGCCGTTCTCTCCGCAGAGCGCATGAACCTCGCCGCCAAAAAGGGCGAAGTCGACGCCCTTGAGCGCTTGCACCCCGCCGTAGGCCTTCATGACCCCGGCTGCCTCGAGAACTGGCAGTGCAGGGCCTCCTGCTCGCAATGTGTCCGACACGATCATCCTTTCATCGCGATTGCGCAAGAGGCCCTGCAACTACTCATCTGTGACTAGCCTGCCTGCATTGCCTCGAGCTGTGCCGACCACGGCATCGCCTCGCCGACGTTCTCGGTCGTGACGAGCTTGGGATCGCCAGCCTTGACGGTCTTCGGAACGTCGACACCCTGTGCGATGTCGTAGAGACCCCACGTGGCGAACTTGCCCATGCTGGGTGCGTCGAGCTGGATCGTGTAGTTGATCCGGCCGCCCTTGACTGCCTCGAGGGCATCCGAGCCACCGTTCTGGCCGCCGAACACCAGACCCGACTTGCCCTGAGCCTTGGCAGCGGCGCTCGCGCCGATTGCCGACGGATCGTTGTAGGCGATGACGCCCGCGATATCCGGGTAGTTGGCGAGCAATTCAGTACCCGCAATCTCGCCGCCCGCGATGTCGTCTGAAGGGTTCGACGCATTGCCCACGACATTGAGGCCGAAGGCGGTCGCCCACTTCTTGCCCATCTCGATCGAGAAGACAATCGATGGGACGGCGATCGCGAAGTCCATCGTCCCGACCGAGGCGCCCGGGGCGACAAGCGATGCCATCTGCTGAGCTCCAAGGAACGCTGCTTCATCGCGGCGCTGGAGGATCTGGCTCGAGTAGTCGCCGATGTCATCAGAGGTGAAGTTCTCATCGATGGAGACGAG
>CALPZT020000297.1 GCA_943328365.2 Bifidobacterium breve
CGTGATGGCCTGGACGACCTCGGGATTTCGGTGGCCGAGGTTGTAGGTGCCGCCGTTGAGGTGGGCGTCGATGAGACGCTTGCCCGACATGTCGTAGATGAAGTATTCCTCGCGCCGATCGATGACGAGCGGCACGCCGGAGTCAATCCAGAACTGGGTCTTGCCCGGATTCCAGTACTCCTTGGCCTTCTCGAGGACCTCGGCCTTCGACGCGAACGAGAACAGGCCGTAGTCGAAGGCGGGAGGGGCGTCCGCTGTTGGGGTGCCGTCGTCAGTCTGCCGGGTCACGACCAAACCATACCGAATATTCAGACCAATTCAATACCTTTTAGCCGGGGATTCACGGTCACCCAATGTTTCGGTCGCGAAAACTTTAGACCGAATTTGACGAAATTGCTTGTCTCGGGTCCCCTCAACCCGCCATACTCCGGCGCAAGTGACCCGCATCACGCGGGACCTTTTCCAGAGGGATGGTTCATGACTACCAGCAACGTTGAGGACGGGCCAGTAGCCCTCCCAGGTGACCACAAGGTCAACCCCGCCGATGCAGCTCGCCTCAAGGTCGGCGCCGTCGGGCTCGTCGGAGTCCTGTTCATGGCCGTGGCAAATGCCGCGCCGATTACCGCCATGAGCTTCAACGTGCCGATCGCGGTCGGCTACGGCAACGGCATCGGCGTCTCGGGCGGCTACCTGTTCGCGACGATCGTCCTCACCATCTTCACCATCGGCTTCGTCGCCATGGCCCGCTACGTCACGACCGCGGGAGCCTTCTACGGCTTCATCTCCCAGGGCCTCGGCCAGATCTGGGGCATGGCATCGGGCCTGCTCGCGGCGGTGGCGTACATCGTCTTCGAGGCGTCCCTCATCGGCGGTTTCTCGTACTTCGCGTCGCAGTACGTCTTCCTGCCCCTCGGGCTCGACGTGAACTGGATCATCATCGCGATCGTCGGCATCGTCGTCATCGCCCTGCTCACCTACTTCTCCGTCACGCTCGCGGCTGCCGTCCTCGGCATCACCTTGGTGGCCGAGGTCCTGCTCCTCGGAGCACTCGGCGTGTCGGTGCTGTTCAAGGGCGGACCGGACGGCTTCATGACCGCTGACACCGTCCTCCCGCAGAACGCCTTCAACAGCCTCACCGAGGGCGCCTTCGGCACCGGCGTCGCAGCCGGCGCAGCAGCCATCGGCATCTTCTTCGCCTTCTGGTCATGGGTCGGATACGAGACCACGGCCGTCTACGGCGAGGAGTCACGCAATCCCAAGCGCAACGTGCCGCTCGCAACGATGATCGCGGTCGTCGGGCTCGGTCTGTTCTACACCTTCATGTCCTGGATGGTCGTTGTCGGCAACGGTGCAGCCACCTCGGTCGAGGTTTCGGCTGGTGCCGCGCCAGTCGACCTGTGGCTCAACCTCGTCGACGCCAACCTCGGCTCGCTCCTCATGAATATCTACAAACTGCTCGTCGTCGTTGGCTCCTTCGCCTGCGCCATGGCCTTCCACAATGCGGCCTCGCGCTACATCTACGCGATGGGTCGCGAGGGCGCCTGGGCATGGATGCGCAATTCAATCGGCAAGGTGAACGTCAAGCACGGCTCGCCGGCAACGGCCTCATTCGTGCAGAGCGCCATCACCCTCATTCTCTGCGTGGCATTCCTCCTCTTCACGAATGTCTACGTCGAGGACGTCGCCACCCCAGAGCTCATCCCCTACGTGAACGTGTACGGGTTGCTCGCCCTGATCGGCACCGCGCTCATCCTCATTGTCCAGACCATCACCTCCATTGCGGTGATCTGGTTCTTCTGGGTCAAGAAGGTGCACAAGGGCAACATCATCACCACGATGATCGCTCCGATCCTCGGAGCATTCGGCATGCTCTTCGCGCTCTACCTCCTTTGGACGAACCGCAACTTCGCAGCCGGCCTGGCCGCGGACAGCCTCGTCTTCCAGTACATGCCGTACTACGTCATCGGCCTGCTCGTCATCGGTGTCGTCTATGCGCTCTACGTGCGCGCAGCCAAGCCCGCGATCTACCAGGAGATCGGGCGCACCACCATCGAAGAGGCGCACGAACGCGTCTAGCATCTGAGTACCGACCGATGAGGGGTGCACCGCTTTCGGGCGCTGCACCCCTCATCGCATGACGTGACAAGATCAGTACCGCCTACTACTCGGAGGCAATCGTGACCGAACCGTCCGTGCTCCGCTGGGAACCTGATGTTGAGGCCGACCCGGCAACCCTCACGTACACCTTCGGAGGCGTCGCCCCCGTTGCGTCGATACGCCCGGGCAACGTTCTGTCGACGTGGACAATGGACTGCTTCGGCGGCCGAGTGAAGTCGACATCCGACATGGCGAGCAATGTGTGCGACCCACGGATGCTCAACCCGCAGTCCGGCCCGTTCTACGTCGAGGGCGCGGCGCCCGGCGACACCCTGGCCGTGCACTTCGTGTCGATCACTCCGCGCGAGGCATGGGGGGTCAGCTCGACCGTTCCATTCTTCGGCTCCCTCACGGCCACGCCCATCACGGCAATGCTGCACGGGCCGCTCCTCGAGCGAACTTGGATCTACGAGATCGACCTCGCCGAGTCCGTCGTCCGCTACGTCGCCGCTGACACCCCCTTCACCGCCAGCCTTCCGCTCGACCCGATGCACGGCACCGTCGGCGTCGCGCCAGCCCTCGGCGAGGTCCGCTCATCACTCGCCCCCGGCGACTGGGGGGGCAACATGGATACTCCGGAGATGAGGGCTGGCGTCACCTGCTACCTCGGTGTCAACGTCGAGGGCGCCCTGCTGAGCCTCGGCGATGGGCACGCGCGCCAGGGCGAGGGCGAGACATGCGGTGTCGCGGTCGAGTGCGCGATGGACACCGTCGCCATCGTCGACGTCGTGAAGGGCAGCCATGTCGCATGGCCGCGGATCGAGAGCGACGAGTACCTCATGACCACCGGCTCAGCCCGCCCGCTCGAGGATGCCTTCCGCATCTCTCACCAGCAGATGGTTCTGTGGGTGGCCGAGCTCACCGGCATGAGCGTCATCGACTCCTACCAACTCGTATCGCAGGCGGCCCTCACACCGATCGCCAACGTCGTTGACACGAACTACACCGTCGTCTGCAAATTCCCGAAGGTCCTGCTCCGTGGAGCGGTCGCCATGGGCGGCATGCACGACCGGATGCGAAAAGCGGCGCGGCAGTGGCGCGCGTAAGCCGCTTCGAGATCGATCTCGCCCTCGGCCAGCGCATGGCCGGGGCGGCTCGCCGTTCCGCGGTCGCCTCCGGCGCCCTCGTGTCGGTTGCAATCGTCGATGCCGGCGGGCACCTCGTTGTCTTCGAACGCATGGACGGCGCCGAGATCGCCGGCCCGGTGCTCGCGAGGGACAAGGCCTTCACGGCCGTCGCTCATCGAGTGGCAACCCATGAGCTCACCGACCTCGTACGGCCTGGCGCCGAGCTCGCCGGAATGAACTCCGCCGACGAGGGTCGTTACATCGCTTTCGGGGGAGGGCTCCCCTTGTGGGACGCCGACCGCGTGATCGGCGGGGTCGGGGTCAGCGGTGGCAGTTCAGAGCAGGACGTTGCAGCCGCGACAGCCGCCCTCGCAGTATTCACCGCGGCGCTCAGCGCATGAC
>CALPZT020000298.1 GCA_943328365.2 Bifidobacterium breve
GGGAGCACCAGACCCTGCTCATCGGCATGGGGCACGGCACCTGCACCTGCCAGGGCGCAGCATTCGAGTACACCTTCAATGTCGAGCACGAGCTCGTGAAGGAGGGCGTCCGAGATAGGGCCGACGTCATCTACATCACGAATGAGGAGCACCTCGGCGACTTCGGCATGGACGGCATGAACTTCGGCCATCAAGGGAGCATCACGACAAGCGAGGACTTCACGTCGTCGCTCTTCCGCGAGCGCGGTGTGAAGGCGATCATGTCGGCGCATGTCGAAAGAGTCGAGCCAGGGGTCGTCCACTACGAGCAGGTCGACGGGTCCAAGGGCGAGCAGCCATTCGACTTCGCAATGCTGCTCCCGCCATTTCGCGGCGCTGACCTCAAGGCCTTCGATCGCGACGGACTCGACATCACGCCGCAGGTCTTCGCGCCGAGCGGGTTCATGAAGGTCGACGCAGACTACGAGGCCAAGCCCTACGAGGAGTGGAGGGCGAGCGACTGGCCGAGGACCTACCAATCGGTCGCCTACGGCAACGTCTGGGCCGCAGGCATCGCCTTCGCCCCGCCGCATCAGATGTCGCGGCCCCGCACGAGCCCGAACGGCACGGTCATTGCCCCCGCTCCTCCGCGCACCGGGATGCCATCGGGTGTCATCGGTCGGGCTGTTGCCCAGACGATCGCCGGTCGGATCAAGCATGGTGACGGCGCCGAGGTCCATACGGCGTCGATGGCCGATATGGGCGCGGCCTGCATCGCCTCGGCAGGCAAGGGCTGGCGCACCGGCCAGGCCGCGGCGATGACCGTCTTCCCGATCATCCCCGACAAAGCGAAGTACGGCGAGGCTGGCCGCGATACGAAGCAGACCTATGGCGAGATCGGCCTGAGCGCCCATTGGATGAAGGTCATGCTCCACTACCTGTTCATCTATAAGGCCAAGGCGCGCCCGCTTTGGCATCTCATCCCTGAGTAGGGAAGTCGCCCATCATGAGCAGTATCAGCACTTTTTCGGATGCACGAATCCCCACGGCGGACGAGGTGCGAGCACGCCGAAACCTCTTCATCCAAGGGTGGAGATTCGCGGTGCTCAACTTCAAGATGATCGTCATGGTCACGAGAGGCCATCACTGAGCCAGCAGGACGAACGTCCCGTCCGGCCCGCCGAAAGGCCCACCGCCAACCACGTTTACCTCACCTTGATGCGAACCGCATCAGTTCATGTTGCGGGACGAGGACAACTGAAGTTGTACCCAATAAGGAGGTCATGATGAACACAGTCAGGAACCAGGCCCGTCGAACGCTCATCGGATTGGCTGCTGCGGCAGTCGCGATCCCGCTGGCCGTCGGTGCAGCACCCGTGGCAGGAGCCGCGACAAGTGACGCAACGGTGACGATGCTCCAGGGAATGGCGAGCGAGGAGAAGCTCGCGCACGACGTCTACACGACTCTGGCGGAAACATACTCAGGCAGCATCTTCGCCAGGATCGCCAGCAGCGAGGCCCAGCACAAGTCGGCGCTCCTCGGAGTGATGAGCGTGCGAGGCATTGCTGATCCGAACGCGGGACTTCCCGTCGGCGACTTTGCGAGCGCGAAGTGGGAGAACCTCTACGACAGCCTCGTTGCGAAGGGCGAGGTTTCACTCAAGGCAGCAGGCGGTGTCGGCGTCACCATCGAGAAGCTCGATATCTCAGACCTGGATCTGGCGCTTGCCATGAAGCCGGCGTCGGACATCACCCGCGTGCTGCAGAACCTTCGGAGTGGATCCACCCGCCACCTGACCTCGTTCCAGCGAGTGGTGTCGGGCTATACGCGCTAGCGCTCGAGCTTCGGCCGGCCATCGGGACCCAGTACATGCAGGGTCCCGATGGTCGTCTGCGCAACACGAATGCTCTCACTCCAGACTGTCAGCCCATCGTGTACGCGATCACGACCTGCACCCTGCGGCCCTCCGGGCCGAGTTCTGGAGCCTGTCCGCGTCCGCTCACATAGGACCGTCCTCGAAGTGCATCAGAGCGCTTCGTGAGCAGTTCGTTCATCGCAAGCATGGCGTTCGTAGCCCGATCGGTCGAGAGCGAAATATCGTTCGAGGTGTTCTGGCTGGGCTGCACGTAGCCGATCGACTGGATCGTGACCCCTGTCGCCCGTTTCGGGATGCTCTGGACGAGGCTTGCGAGTCGCCTCTTGGCTGCTGTGGTCAGCGCCGGGGACTCAGCGGCAAAGGTGATTCTCGTCCGGACCTTTTCGACCACACGCACCTTCTCCGCCGCAATGACCAAGCCGACAGAAGCCGAGCGCACCTGCAACGCCGGGGTGTATCCGTTGACCTGCGCCACGAAATCGCCGGGGGTCAGGGTGTCTGGAACTGGCACCGACCCTGCGAAGGTGCCGTCAATCCCCACGGTGAGGTTGCCCAGCAGCAGTGGTCCAGATTCGGGCACACTCGTGTCCGCGTGGGCGGTACGGACAGCTGACCTGGTCACGGATGCGGGGAAGATGTAGATCGAGGCCTGGGTATTCGGGGCGAAGCCTGCCCCGGATGCTGCGAGCCCATGGCCTTGGACAACGCGCATCGTGCCATTCGCATCGAGCGGTGCCGGGGTACCGTTCGCGCGCGTTCCCGCCAGATCAAGCTGCCAGCCCTCGCCGGATACCTGCATACCATCGCGCTGAGAGTTCGGAGCCACGGTGACAGTGGTCGGAACACCACCCACGAGCACCACCGCACTGCCGGGTGACACTGACTGGGTCGTCGATTCGACCACAGGCTCGAGCGGACCGGAGGGTGGGACGGTGAGGGTGGCCGCGGCAGATGGATCCGATGTGGGGGTCGTAGAACCGCCTCCCCCGCTGCTCGATCCGCCTCCGGCAGCCGCCGCACGGCTGATCGTGACGTTGTAGGTCTGGACCGTCGTGCCGTCCTGAGCCGTCACGACGACGGGAATGATGTTCGAGCCCGTCGCGAGCGCAATTGACGCTGACGTCGCAGCGGATGCGACCGTCGTTCCGTTCACGGTGACGGTTGCATTGGCGTCGGTCACCGTGGGCGTGACCGTCGTGGACGTTACGGTGTCGGCCACGCTGGACGTATACGAGGTCGTGCTCGAACTGGTGGTGTCACCGAATGCAACCGCCGGGGAGGCGGGCGTCACGATCGAGAAGCGTGACATGTCTGACCTTGACCGTGTGATCGCGTCGAATCCCGCGGCGGACATCTCGGGAGTTCTCGAGAACCTAGCGCCGGATCGACCCGCCATCTGGCCGCCTTCGAGCGGGTGGTGGCAGGTGACACTTCCGTCGGAACCGGTTCGGGCTCAATGGGCCCGAATGTTGGCCAGGCCAGGCCAGGCCAGGGCTTGGGCATGGGCATGGGTCGTGGATCGGGCCCCGGGACGGGCATGGGAGCGATGCGCCAGCCGAATCAACACCGCAGGGTGCAGCTAATCGTCACCTGCACGCTGCGGTGTTGGCCCCGTCTGACTTGTCTAGCCCAACCCTTTCGTCAAGATGTTGCGTGACACGCACCTGAAATGGTGAAAGTGCCTGCTAACGCTGGGATAATTGGCTTTGCGACAAGTCAAAACACCAGCGATGAGAGGCACTTCCGAAGTGAACGCTACCGCGAATTACC
>CALPZT020000299.1 GCA_943328365.2 Bifidobacterium breve
GACTGAATCGACAGGCGGCGCACTGATCTGAGCGGCCAGCAGGGCTAGAGGTGGCCGAGCATGCGTTGGAGCTCGGGCTCCTGATCGGGTGCCGCGACGAACAGCAATTCGTCGCCCGCATCGAGTGGGTCGTCGGCCGAGGGTGCGATGACCCGGGGCCCGCGAACGATGGCGACGAGCGCAGTGTCGGTGGGCCAGCTCTGATCGCCGACCCGCTGGCCGACGACCGGGGAATCGGTCGAGAGGGTGATCTCCACGAGATTGGCATCGCCCTGGCGAAAGGTGAACAGCCGGACGAGATCTCCAACGCTCACCGCCTCCTCAACGAGCGCCGAGAGCATCCGGGGTGTCGAAACTGCAACGTCGACCCCCCATGACTCGTCGAACATCCACTCGTTCTTCGGGTGATTGACGCGGGCGACGACGCGAGGGACGCCGTACTCGGTCTTGGCGAGCAGGGAAACCACGAGATTGACCTTGTCGTCGCCGGTCGCGGCTACGACCACCTGGCACTCGGAGAGTCTCGCCTCCTCGAGCGCTGAGATCTCGCACGCGTCTGCGACGAGGACGTCTGCACCCTCGACGATCCCCGGACGCGCGAGGTGGCCATCACGGTCGATGAGCAGCACCTGATGGCCGTTGCCGATGAGCTCGCGTGCGATGGCGCGACCCACCTTGCCCGCTCCTGCGATGGCGACGCGCATCAGATCTCCTCCGGTCCGGTCTCGAACACGGACTCGACGGAGAGCCGGTTCTTCGATGTGTAGACCGCGTGGACGAGATCGCCCTCCTGGACGACGCTTTCGCTTGTCGGAAGAAAAGCATCGCCGTAGCGGGTAATGAACGCGACGCGTGCCCCCGAGGCCTGTTCGAGCGATGACACGAGCTTGCCGATCCAGGCAGAGCCCACGTGCACCTCGGCAAGCGCGACCGTGCCGCTCGGGTCGCGGTACTCGTCCTGGGCGCCCATCGGGAGCATCCCGCGCATGATCTGGCCGGCGGTCCATGCGACCGTGGCGACCGTCGGGATGCCGAGTCGCTGGTAGACCTCGGCTCGTCGCTGGTCATAGATACGGGCAACGACCCGGTCGACTCCATAGGTCTCGCGGGCGACTCGGGCGGCGAGGATATTCGTGTTGTCGCCGCTGCTCACTGCTGCGAAGGCATGCGCTCGCTCGATGCCGGCGGTCTCGAGGGTCTCACGATCGAATCCGATGCCGGTCACGGTGAGGCCGCTGAAATCCGCTGGAAGCCGGCGGAACGACTTGGCCTCCATGTCGACAACCGCGACGGAATGCCCGAGTTCGTCGAGATCACGGGCAAGGAGCGAGCCGACACGTCCGCACCCGAGGATCACTATGTGCACGGGCGTAACCGTACACGGGCGGGATGGGCGTAGGCTCTGCTGACGTGTCACTCTCGGACGGCTTGAAGCGCATGCTCGTCGGGCGTGCCCTTCGAAGCGACCGTCTACACGACACCTTTCTTCCCAAGCGCATCGCGCTCCCCGTGTTCGCAAGCGATGCCCTGTCATCGAATGCCTATGCGACGCAGGAGATTCTCCTCGTCCTGTCTCTCGGCGGGCTGTCGCTGTATTCATTCGGCCCGTGGGTCGCCGTCGCAGTCATCGTCATCTACTTCACCGTGGTCGCGTCGTACCGGCAAAACGTCCACGCCTACCCAAGCGGCGGCGGCGACTACGAGGTGGTCTCGAAGAATCTCGGGCCGAACTGGGGAGTGCTCGTCGCGAGCGCCCTGCTCATCGACTACGTCCTCACCGTCGCCGTGTCCATTTCGTCGGCGGTGGCGAACCTGTCGTCAGCACTGCCGTTCATCGGGCTGCACGGCACCTGGTGGGCGGTCGGCATCATCGTCGTCATCACCCTGCTCAACCTCCGGGGGATCAAGGAGTCCGGGGCGCTCTTTGCGGTGCCCGTCTACTTCTTCATGCTGTCGATCTTCGTCATGATCGGCGTCGCAGTCGTTCGCCTGGCGATGGGCAACGACCTCGAGGCGGAGAGCGCCAACTGGGATGTGGTTCCCGAGGCTAGTTTTGCCGGCTTCGCTCTCGTGTTCGTCGTTGCCCGGGCCTTCTCCTCGGGCACGACTGCGCTCACCGGCATCGAGGCGGTTTCGAACGGGGTCCCGGCTTTCCGTCCGCCCAAGTCGAAGAATGCGGCAACGACCCTGCTGCTCCTCGGCGTGATCTCCATGGCGATGTTCAGCGGCATCACCTGGCTGGCGCTCCAGACTGGCGTCCGCATCACCGAGTTCAACAGGGATCTCATCGGACTGCCGGCCGGGCAGGAGCAGAAGACGGTCATCGTCCAGATCGCGAACGCCGTCTTCGATAGCGCCTATCTTCCGGTCATCATCATCACCTTCGCCACGGCGCTTATCCTCGCGCTCGCAGCGAACACGGCCTTCAACGGCTTCCCGGTACTCGGCTCCATCCTGGCAAAGGACGGCTACCTGCCGAAGCAGCTCCACACGCGAGGTGATCGGCTCGCCTTCAGCAATGGCATCCTGGCCCTCTCCGGCCTCGCCATAATCCTCGTGATCATCTACCAGGCTGATGTCACGGCCCTCATCCAGCTGTACATCATCGGCGTATTCGTCTCCTTCACGCTGAGCCAGATCGGCATGGTCCGCCACTGGAACCGCCACCTGCGCGCCGAGACCGACGCCGCTGAGCGCCGACGGATGAAGCGCTCGCGGATCATCAACTCCTTCGGTCTTGTCATGACCGGATCCGTGCTCGTTATCGTGCTTGTCACCAAGTTCACCAAGGGCGCGTGGCTTGTTGTTCTCGCAATGCCCCTCATTTTTCTCCTCATGCGGTCGATTGAACGGCATTACGCACGCGTGCGTGCCGAGCTCGCGACCACCGACCGCGACAAGATGATCCTGCCCGCACGGGTGCATGCCCTCGTCCTCGTCTCCCGCGTTCACAAGCCGACACTCCGTGCGCTCGCGTACGCACGAGCCACCCGGCCGACCGTTCTCGAGGCGATCATGGTGAATGTCGACGATGACGAAACCCAGGCGTTGCAGGATGAATGGGAGCGGCGGGCGATCCCCGTCACGCTCAAGGTGCTCGATTCGCCCTACCGTGAAATCACCCGGCCCATCCTCAGCTACGTCCGCGCACTGAGAACTGACAATCCAAATGATCTCGTCACGGTCTACGTGCCCGAGTACGTCGTCGGCAACTGGTGGGAGGCCGTCCTGCACAATCAATCGGCGCTTCGCCTCAAGAGCCGGTTGCTCTTCAGCCCCGGGGTCATGGTCACGAGCGTTCCCTGGCAGCTCGAGTCGAGCGAAGCCGTCATCGATAAGGATCTCTGAGTGCCCGAAGCCATGAGTTCAGCCAACCTCCGTTCATCCGATGCAGGCAACGGAAGCGGAGGTCGGCATCCCGAGCCTCGGCAGCGGCCGGTGAAGACTCCGGTTCACGTCGGAGAAGAGGCCGTGGTCGACATCGGCCCCGTTGCCCACGGCGGTCACTTCATCGCCCACCTGTCCGGCCACACCGTCTTCGTGCGTCACACGCTGCCCGGCGAGCGGGTACGAATCGCGATCACCGACGTATCGAGCAAGATCGTTCGTGCTGA
>CALPZT020000300.1 GCA_943328365.2 Bifidobacterium breve
TGCCCGCGGTGACGAGGGCCGAGATGCCCCCCGAACGACCGCCTGCACCCGGGGCTGCCTGGGCGGTGCCGGCCAACGACACGACCATGGCGAGGGCTGCAGCGACTGATCCAACTGCGACGAGGGTCTTCTTCATTTCCATGCTCCTTGGCTCGGGCCGCTCCGGTGAGCGGCTGACTGATAGCGAGAACACTGGCGCAGGAATGTTCGAGAACGGTCCTCCGATTGTCAGCGGGCTGTTTGCGTTCGCTGTGAGTTTCCTGTGAAGAGACGGACGGCTCAGCCGCTCACGATCTCTACAGACTCGAGGGTCGGATCACTGCAGTAGGCGACCCGGCCGATGCGTCCGGCCAATGCGATATCGCGGACGACGTCAGGCGTGATGCGCTCACCGGGGGCGAGCAGCGGAACGCCGGGGGGATAGGGGCAGAACTGCTCGGCACTCACCTCACCTACCGCATCGGCCAGCCGGATGCGCCGCCTCGGCGCGAAGAACGCCTCGCGCGGGCTCATGACGACGTCTGGGACGACCTGCCAGAGCGCGGCAGGGGCGGGCACGCGGGCATCACCCCTGAGCCGTTCGATGAGCACCAGGAGCAGGTCGGTCATCTCCGCACAGAACTCAGGCTCATCGAGCATCGAGAGCGTCATGACGATCGAATCGGCGTCGGCTGCCTCGACCCCGTGGCCTCGTTCCCACAGCAGGGCAGCGAGCTCGAGCCCGTCGACACCGGTGCGCGGCAGCCACAGGGTGAGCTTGAGCGGATCGCACGGCTGCCCAAGCTCGGCCTCATCGACGACCACCAGGCCGCGCACCGGGCGCAGTCTCGACCGCATGCGGCTCGTCGCCTCGATGGCCGCCGCGAGCGCGGATGCGCCATGCATCTCCATGACCGCCCGGGTGGCGTCGATTGACGCGAGGAGCGTCGCCGAAGGAGAGGTTGTCCCGGTGAGATCGACGGCGCGATCGAGCCTCACGCTGTCGATGCGGGCGCCCCGCACCGCGACGACTGCCGTCTGGGAGTAGCCCATGAGCGCCTTGTGAACGCTCGTCGTGACGATGTCAGCGCCCTGCTCGAGTGCGCCCCATCCGGGCATGAATCCGAGGTGCGCACCCCACGCCTGATCGACGATGAGCGTGCGGTCGTCAGCGTGGCACCGATCGGCGAGTTCGCGAACGCCCGTCATCGTCCCGACATACGTCGGTGACGTCACGAAGAGAGCGACCACATCGCCGCTCAGCCCCGCGAGCGATTCGGCGGCCACCCCGAGCGGCAATCCGAACTCAGGATGAATGACGGGGTAGACCCACTCCGGGATGCTGCCACTCACGACGAGTCCGGCGAGGGCACTGCGGTGCGAGGTGCGATCGACCGCAACCCTCAGACCGGGGCCCCCTGCAGCGGTGAGCGATGCAATATTGCCCTGCGACGAACCCCCGACGAGGAACCGGCAGTGATCGCTGCCGACACTCGATGCCCAGAGCGCCTCGGCCCGCTCGAGATAACGACCCGTAAAGGCATTGTCGTCAGCGCCGCCCTGCAGCGGCAGGTCATCGCGGACGAGAGCGCCGAGCAGTTCAGCACCGAGGACATCGGCCCCATCGGCGAACCGATACTTGTGACCGGGGATCTGCAGAGGACGCATCCGCCGCCCGCGCGCTCGCTGCCACGCATCGACAAGTGGCGCCTCGACCGATCCGTCACCGCGATTCAACCGTGACCCTCGTTCGTCATCTCGTTGAGCCCGAGCAGCCGAACATCGAGGGCCTGCTGAATGGGCCGAACGATCGAGTCGGGCAGACCCTCCTCATCGCGAATCCGCAGGATCTCCTCCTGCTCCGCGCGGATCATGAGCCTCCTGAGCTCGATCTGCGTGGCGAGCACCATCGGTGCACTCTGGTCCGGCTGCTGCTCAAGTGCTCGGAGCCGCTGATCGAGGCTATTGCGCACGAGTGCCGCGACATCGGCTGGAATCGGCTTACCCTGCGCGGCGGCCTCCTCCTCCACCTCGTCGAGTCGGCGCAACGCTGCCCGTGCGAGCACTGCGTCAATGCGGCGAAGTCGCCCGGTCTCATCGGCTGACTGCACCCCCAGCCGGCGGGCCAGCGGGGCAAGGGTCTGGGAGAGCAGCAGCGTGATGAGGATGACGACGAACGTGGTCGCAAGGAGCTCCTCGCGATAGGGCAGCGTCGAGCCGTCGGCAATGACGAGCGGGATCGAGAACGCAGCCATGCCCGAGACCGGGCCGCGGGCACCGGCCCAGGCAGCGAGCATCGCCAGCCGCATGTTCTGCGGCTCGCGCCGCCGTGCTCCCTCAATTCGAATCGTCACGTAGATGAAGACAACCCTCGTGAGGATGAGGACGATCGTCACGACGGCGACGAGCATGGCGACGAGCTCGAGTTGTGAGCGGTCGAGTTTCAGGAGAGTGTCGACGAGCTCCATGCCCACCAGGAAAAATGCCATGGCCTGCAACGCAAATGTCACATGGCGCCACAGCGCGGCACTCTGCAGGCGGGCCGCACTCTTCACGGATGAGGTGTGGGAGTGGGCAAGGTAGAGCGCCGCGACGACGACCGCGAGGATCCCCGAGCCCTCGATCTGCTCCGCTGCGAGATACAGAACGATCGGCGCAATCAGGGTGAGGCTGTTTGCGGCAACGGCATCGGTGCTCTTCGCCGTCACCCAACTCATGCCCCAACCGCCGATGAGCCCGACGACGATGCCGCCCACGACAGCCAGCACGAAGGTAATGCTCACGTCGATCAACGTGACGCTCCCGGCGACCGCTGCAACGAGCGCGACCCGCAGCACCGTGAGACCGGTGCCGTCGTTCACGAGACTCTCACCCTCAAGCACGGAAACGAGCCGGCGCGGCAGTGACGCGCGCCGAGCCACGGCGCTCACCGCAACCGCATCAGTCGGGGCGAGGATGGCGCCGAGGGCGAGGGCGAGGGCGAGGGGGATTGCCGAGATGGCGAACACCGCGAACCCGATCGCGGCCGTCGTCGCGATCACCAGCCCGATGGCAAGGATGAGGACCGGACGCCGCACCCGGCGGATATCGAGATAGGACGAGCCGAGCGCCTCGCCGAACACCAGCGGCGCGAGCACGGTGACGAGGGCCACCTCAGGGTTCAGCGGCGCATTCGGGCCGAAGGGCAGGAGCCCGGTAATCGCTCCCGCTGCCAGCACCGGCAGGGCCATGCCCCATCCCCGCTGCCTCGTGACGAGGGCAACGCCAATCGCCAGGGCAGTGGAGACCGCGAACCATGTCAGCGTGCTGCTCATCGGTGAACCGCTGACCTACGGGTCCTCATCGGTGAACCGCTGACCTACGGGGCATGGTGCGCACGAACCAGAGGCTATCCGAACGCGCAGCCTCGACAGGAAAACCGCTCACTGTCGCGGCGGTCCTTGGCAGCAGCATCTGCTTCTGGCACGGTATTGGCATGACATCGACGCTCGAGGAACGCGAACGCGCCCGATCCGCCACCCCGGGGAGGAAGGCGGTGTGGCTCGCGATCGGAGTCGCGGTGCTGTGGCTTGCGTTCGGCAGCCTCGCCGGCCCGCTCGCCGGAAAGCTGAACGAGGTCCAAACGAACGACAA
>CALPZT020000301.1 GCA_943328365.2 Bifidobacterium breve
GCGAGGGTGTCCTCGTTGATCTCGAGGGGGGTGAACTCCTTCTGGAGGCTCTCGAGAATCTGGACGTCGATGACGTACTTCTCGAACGATGACACGAGCCCGCCCTCGAGCCAGCCTGCGGTGTGCATGACGAAGTTCGTGCCGGCCAGGAAGGTCGGGAGCATCGTCATGAGCGACTCGTAGGCAGCCTGTGCATCGGGCATCTGCGAGGAGTTGAGCCCGCCGCCGGTGCGGAACGGCAGTCCGAAGTGCCGCGCGATCTGGCCGGTGCAGAGTAGCCCGATCGCCGACTCGGGGGTGCCGAACTGCGGCGAGCCGGACTGCATGTCGATATTCGACAGGAACGAGCCGAACACGACGGGTGCGCCCGGCCTGATGAGTTGCGAGAGCGTGATGCCCGAGAGCGATTCGGCGATCTGCTGCACGAGTGCCGCGGGGATGGTCACCGGCGACATCGCGCCCATGAGGAGGAACGGCGTCATGATGACCGGCTGGTTGGCCTTCGTGTACTCGAACTGGGCGTCGAGCATCCGGTCATCCCACCGGAGCGGCGAGTTGCAGTTGACGAGCGAAATGCAGAACGGCTTCTCCTCGATCGAGGCGCGGCCGCCGAAGACCATCTCGCCCATGGCGATCGTGTCGAGCGCATTGGTCGCGCTCACGACATTGCCCATGATGATCTTGTCGGTGAGGGTGAGCGCGTTGTAGACCATGTCGAGGTGGCGTGAGTCGAGCGGTGCGTCGTTCGGCTCCACGACCACTCCGCCGACCGAGTCCATCGCGTCGAAGCTCTGCGCGAGGCGCGCGAAGTCCTGGAAGTCGGCGAGGGTGCCCTCGCGACGGGTCTCGCCGGCACGGACGAACGGCGACCCGTAGACGCTCGAGAACACCATGTGGTCGCCACCGATGTGGACGTCGTGCGCGTGGTTGCGCGCCTGCATGTCGAACTCGCGCGGCACCTTCGCGATCTGCTCGAGGACGAACTCCGGGTCGAGGAAGACCGTGTTGTCCTCGACCCGCTGGCCCGCCTTGCGGAACAAGTCGAGCGCCTCGGGCTTCATGAACTCGATCCCGATCTCGGTGAGGAGCCGCTTCCAGCCCTTGTCGAGGGTCGCCATGGCATCCGTCGAGAGGATGTCGTAGCGAGGCATCTTGTTGATGAACATGCGAGCGCCTCCAAGGCTTGACAGCAGTACGCCGAAATCGGTTGACCGATGTTTTGAGCGACCATACACTCGAGTCTGGAACTTGTGTTCCATATCGTGGAACATTTTCGGGAGAGCTTTTCTTCGTCGGAGACTATCGACGGACATTATCGGAGGTGGGCAGGTGTCGAGCTCCGACGAGATCCTGGCCTCCTCCAATCCTCCGGTGGGGACGCAGGCTGTCGACCGGGCAGCCGCGCTGCTCGTCACGATCCTCGAGTCAGGCGACGCTCCCTCCTTCGGTGATCTGCAGGCTTCGAGTGGCCTCGCGAAGAGCACGCTTTCCCGTCTCCTGTCGAGCCTCGAACGTCACGGCCTCGTCCTGCGATCCGATGACGGTGCGGTGCGCCCCGGGGCCGCCATCACCCGCTACGCCCATTCCGACCGGTCCTACGACGCCCTCATCGAGCTCACCCGGCCCTTTCTCCAGCACCTGAACGCCGTCACCGGCGAGACCATCAACCTTGCGATCCTCGTGGGCGACGAGGTCGAGCAGATCGCCCAGGTCGACTGCCGGTTCCTCATCGGCAACGTGAACTGGGTCGGCCAGCGGCTGCCCACCCACTGCACCGCGCTCGGCAAGGTCTTCCTCGCGGGCGGGGCTCCCCTGCCGCATGGCCCGCTCGTCCGCCGCACCCCGCGCACGCTCACCACGCAGGGCCGGCTCGCCGCCGATGTCAAGGAGGCCGCCCGTCGTGGCTGGGCCCTCGCCGACTCGGAGCTCGAGCCGGGCCTCGTCGCGCTCGCCGCCCCGGTCCGATCAAGCGACGGCAGCGTCGTCGCGGCACTGTCGATCACCGGGCCGTCGACGAGGCTCACGCCGGCTCGAATTCGCGAATTCGCGCGACTCCTCGTCACGGACTGCACCGAGATCTCGACCGCGCTCGGCTTTCACTCGAAAAACGGATTCCACTCGAAGAACGGAAAGGCAGGCGCAGCATGACCCCTGATGATGTCCTCAAGGGCCTCTACGACGAGACCATGGCCGGAAATCGGCCAGCGGTACTGGAGTTGACGAACGCCGGCCTCGAGATGGGGATGACCCCCGAGACGATCCTCTTCGATGCGCTCATCCCCTCCCTCGAGGAGGTCGGCGCGCGATTCGAGCGCGGCGACTACTTCGTGCCCGAGATGCTCATCGCCGGCAAGGCGATGAGCGGTGCCCTCGACATCCTGCGTCCGCTCCTCGCCCAGACAGGTGCCGAGACGGTCGGCACCTACGTCATGGGCACGGTCAAGGGCGATGTCCACGACATCGGCAAGAACCTCGTGAACATCATGCTCGAGGGGGCCGGCTTCAATGTCATCGATCTCGGGGTGCAGTGCCCGCCCGAGAAGTTCATCGCCGCCATCGAGGAGCACAAGCCCGACATCGTCGGCATGTCTGCATTCCTCACGACCACCATGCCGATGTTCAAGGCGAACATCAACGCGATCGAGAAGGCTGGCCTCCGCGGAGCCTGCGCGATCATGGTCGGCGGCGCCCCGGTCACCCAGGAGTACGCCGATGTCTGCGGGGCCGATGGCTATGCCGCCGACGCCGCGACGGCCGTTCGAAAGGCGAAGGAACTCGTCGCAGCGCGGCGCGCCTGATGAAGTCCCCGGGGGCTGGTGCTGTCGCGGTGATTGCTGCGATGGAGCACGTCGTGAAGGCCCCCGTCTGGGATTGCCGGATGTGCGGTCAGTGCGTCCTGCATTCGACCGGCATGACCTGCCCGATGACCTGCCCGAAGACCCTGCGCAACGGGCCCTGCGGGGGCGTTCGCGAGGACGGCAATTGCGAGGTCGTGCCCGACATGCGGTGCGTGTGGGTCAAGGCCCACGACCGCGCCGAGCACATGCCGCTGCTCCCGAAGTCGTGGCGCCTGCACATCCGCGATCTCCGGCCGCCGGTCGACAACTCGCTCGCGGGCACCTCCTCGTGGGTCAATCTCGTGACGAAGCGCGACCAGCAGACTCCGGCCGGATGGATCGGGGCGCACGCGCCGTGACGAGCGCCCCGACCCGGCTCGCCGGCCTCGCGAGATCGCGCAATCAGCTCGCCACGCTCGCAAGCTCGCGCAATCGCCCGATCGTGACGGCCGAGTGCCCGTCAGCCGATGGCGGCACGATCGATGACCTCGCTGCCCGCCTCGCGACCATCGCACCGTTCGTCGACGCAGTGAACGTCACCGATAATCCGGCAGCGCATGCCCACGCCTCCAACGTCTCGATGGCAATCGCCCTCGCCGGGCTCGGCATCGAGCCGATCATGCAGATCGTCTGCCGCGACAAGAACCGGCTCGCCATCCAGGCCGATATCGCCGGGGCCGCTATGTTCGGCATCGTCAACTTCTCCGCCCTCACCGGCGACGACGTCACCGCGGGCGACGAGCCCGAGGCACGCCGCGTCTTCGACCTCGA
>CALPZT020000302.1 GCA_943328365.2 Bifidobacterium breve
CTGCTGGCCGAGCCGATGATCACCCCTGCCAGATAGACCGCCATGAAGCCGGACACATGAAGCACGTCGGCCAGTCCATATGCGCCAATGAGGAGCGCCAGTGCTGCGATCGGGTAGAGGCCGACCGCCGGCAGCGCCAACCGCGGCAGCAGCCACCTCGACGCGAATCCGACGGCGACACCGACAACCACGCCCCCGGCGATTTCGGCCACGATGAGGCCGGCCACCTGCCACCAAGGAGCGGTGCCGAATTCGCCACTCGCCACGATGCTCACGAGAACGACGACCGGAGCGTCGTTGAATCCCGCCTCGGCCTCAAGCAGGGATCGCAGCCTGGGCGAGACCTGCAGACCTCGCATGACGGTGAAGACAGCCGCGGCATCCGTCGCCGCGAGAACGGCGCCGAGGAGCACCGCTAGCTGGACATCGAGCCCGGCGAGCAGGACGAGCGGAAGTGCGACGACCGCAATACTCACGATGACGCCGAGGGAGGCGAGCAAGATCGCCGGCCCGATGACCGGACGCAGCTGCGATGCCCTCGTCGTGAGGCCGCCGTGGGCGAGGATGAGTGCAAGGGCCGTGTAGCCGAGCACGGTCGCCAGCTGGGCATCGCTCACCCGAATATCCGGGAACGCGAAGCCAAGCCCGAGGCCGAGGACCAGGTAAAGCAGGAGACCCGGCACGCCCAAGCGCCCGGCCAGACGGACCCCGAGGATGGATACGAGAATGATTGCCGAGCCGATGAGGAGGGCTGGGGCCAGGCCTTCCAGCGACATAACCGCTAGGCCGTGCCGAGTCCGAGTGCCTCGCACACCTCGAGGGTCGACGACGAGCGGTTGAGCGTATAGAAGTGGAGCCCCGGTGCGCCCATTTCGAGGAGTTCTCTCCCAAGCTCAGCGGCTACCTCGACGCCGAGTGCGTGAACCGCATCGGGATCATCCTTGACGAGGGCGAACCTCGCAGCGAGGTCCGCCGGGAATGCTGCACCTGACAGTGCGGCAAAGCGCTCGATCTGCGCGACGTTCGTGACGGGGAGCAGGCCGGGCAGGATCGGCATCGTGCAGCCGTGGCCCGCCGCATCGCGCACGAGACGCTCGTAGTCGCGTGCATCGAAGAAGAACTGCGTGATCGCGAATTCGGCGCCGGCATCCTGCTTGCGCGCCAGAACGACCGCATCATCGGCAAGATTCGCAGACTCGGGGTGGCCCTCCGGGAACGCAGCGACGCCAATGCTGAAGTTGCCCATCGACGCGATGAACTCCACGAGTTCGTCGGCGTGCGCGAAACCGTCTTGGTGCTGCACCCACGCGGATCCAGGGCCGCCCGGCGGATCCCCGCGCAGCGCGAGAATCGCGCGAACGCCAGCGGCTGCGAACTCGTCGACGACCGCTCGAACCTCATCCCGGCTGGCCCCGACGCAGGTGAGGTGCGCCAGTGGCGTGAGCGCGGGCTCGGCGGCAATGCCCCCGACGATGCGGACGGTGCGGTCGCGCGTGGATCCGCCAGCACCGTACGTCACCGAGATCAGGCTCGGGCTGAGCCCCTGGAGATCACGAATCGTCTGCCAAAGCGCCCGCTCACCGTCATCGGTCTTCGGCGGGAACAATTCGAAGGAGAAGGACCGACTGCCGGTTGACAGCACCTCACCGAGTGAGCGGCGACTGGCATCGCTGCCGGCGCCTGATCCTTCTTCTCGCATGCGCCGATCGTAGCCGAGCGTTGATGAGAAGCCGGAATCATCGAAACCCCATAGGCTCTGTGGCGTGGCGGAGTCAGTTCTCGACCCAGCGGAGTTCCGCTCCCGGGTCCAGTCTGTTGTTTCCTCGGTTCTGCGGCAGGAGGGCCAGCTGCTCGCCCGCATCAGCCCTGATCTGCTCCCGCTGAGCGAGGCCCTCGAGGAGTTCCTCTCCGGCGGCAAGCGACTGCGCCCGGCCTTCTGCTACTGGGGCTGGCGCGGTGCGGGAGGCGACGCCAGCGACCCCGCGCTCGACGATGCTGCCATCCGTGCAGCGGCGTCACTGGAGTTCCTCCAAGGATGCGCGCTCATCCACGACGATGTCATGGACGGTTCTGACACCAGGCGCGGACGCCCTGCGGTTCACCACCGCTTCGCCGGGCTGCACCGCGGGGCGACCTGGCTCGGCTCCCCGGAGACCTTCGGGGTCGGGGCGGCGATCCTTCTCGGCGACCTGTGTCTTTCATGGGCCGATCAGGTGCTCCTCACCTCAGGCATGCCCGCCGATGCCCTGCATCGGGCCAAGGGTATCTACGACGAGATGCGCACGGAGCTCATGGCCGGCCAGTACCTCGACCTCCTCGAGCAGGCACGCGGTGGCGGATCGATCGAGCGCGCACTGCGCGTCGTCCAGTACAAGTCGGCGAAGTACACGATCGAGCGTCCGCTGCACATCGGTGCGGCATTGGCAGGGGCGGCCCCCGAGGTTCACGCCGCATTCACCGCATACGGCCTACCGCTCGGCGAGGCCTTCCAGATGCGCGACGACGTTCTTGGCATCTTCGGCGACCCCAAGGAGACCGGAAAGCCAGCCGGCGACGACCTTCGCGAGGGAAAGCGCACCGTCATCATCGCCACCGCGCTCGACCGCGCCACCGACGCCCAGGCCGCTGTCGTCCGCACCCACCTCGGCGATCCCGCTCTCGACGACGCTGGCCTCGAAGCGCTGCGAACCATCATCTGCGACACCGGGGCCCTCGCCTTCGCCGAGGAGCAGATAACCCTGCGTCTCGACGAAGCGCTGGCGGCCGCAGCAAGCCCACGTATCGACCCGGTCGCACAGGGCTTTCTCACCGAGCTCGCCCATGCTGCGACCAGTCGCAGCGTCTAGCCCACGGCTCATTCAATCGATGCCACCACCTGAGGAGTCACCATGAGCCCGCGCGCAACCGACCTCACCCGATTTCTGCCCGGGAGCCGGATGAGGACCGTCACCGGTCCGACCGATCACGTCGTCGTCGTCGGTGCGGGCCTCGCCGGGCTCTCGGCCGCGATGCGGCTCGCAGGAGCGGGCCGCACGGTCACCGTCCTCGAGCGCGAGTCCGTTCCGGGCGGGCGGGCCGGGCGCCTGGACATCGAGTCGGCTGATGGCACCTACCGGTTCGATACCGGCCCGACCGTCCTCACGATGCCCGACCTCATCGCCGACTGCTTCGACGCAATCGACGAGACCATGGAGGACTGGCTCACGCTCGAGCCGGTAGCGCCGCTCTACCGAGCGTTCTACCCCGACGGATCCGTGCTCAACGTTCACGCCGATGTCGATGAGATGACCGAGGAGATCCGCGCGGTGATCGGGCCGGACGAGGCTGCCGGCTACCGCCGGTATGTCGACTTCGTCTCCCAGCTCTATCGCTACGAGATGAAGGACTTCATCGACCGCAATATCGACTCCCCGTTCGACCTCGTCACCCCCGACCTCGCCAAGCTCATCTCCATCGGCGGGTTCCGCAAGCTGGCGCCGAAGGTCCGCGAGTACATGACCGACCCCCGTACCGAGCGGATCTACTCGTTCCAGGCGATGTATGCAGGGCTCTCGCCGTACGACGCGCTCGCGATCTACGCCGTCATCGCGTACATGGACTCTGTCGC
>CALPZT020000303.1 GCA_943328365.2 Bifidobacterium breve
CCCGTCGCGAATCCCGAGACCATCGCGACCGCGATCCGAATCGGCAATACGGCGTCATGGGATAACGCGATAGCTGCCCGTGACGAGTCTGGCGGCCTCATCGACTCGGTGACCGACGACGAGATCCTCGCCGCCTACCGGCTCCTCGCAGCCAAGGAGGGCCTCTTCTGCGAGCCGGCGAGCGCCGCCGGGGTCGCGGGCCTGCTCAAGCACCATGCCGCTGGCCGCCTCGACCCGGGCCAGGTCGTCGTGTGCACGCTCACCGGCAACGGCCTCAAGGACCCGCAGTGGGCACTCGAGGGCGCGAGCGACCCGGTTGTCATCCCCGTCGACGTTGCCTCGGCAGCGCGCGCGCTCGGCCTCGGGGCCTGAAGTTGCCTCGTCTTCGCAGGGATGCGGTGCGTGTCGTCGTGCCGGCATCGAGTGCCAACCTCGGCCCGGCATTCGACTGCGCAGGGCTCGCCCTCGATGTGTGCGATGAGTACGTCGCGATGGTCTCGGACGACGCGGGGGTGCTCATCGAGGTGGAGGGCGAGGGCGCTGCTGACGTGCCGCTCGACGCGACCCATCTCGTGGCACGATCGATGGCACTCGCGTTCGCGGCGATGGACGTGCACCCCGCCGGCTTCGTGCTCCGCTGCACGAATGCGATCCCGCACGGCCGGGGCATGGGCTCGTCGGCTGCGGCGATCATCGGCGGCCTCGTCCTCGGGCGCGCGATAGTGACCGATGGCCCGGCTGTGCTCAGCGATGATGACCTGCTCCAGCTCGCCCTCAGCATGGAGTCGCACCCCGACAACATCGCCGCAGCGCTCTTCGGAGGGCTCAACTTCTCATGGCTCGAGGAGACCGGACGAGCAGGCACGATGAAGCTAGCTGTGCACCCAGAAATCGTTCCGGTTGTTGCGATTCCGGGTGACGCGGTTGCGACCTCGAAGGCGCGGACGGCGCTGCCGGCGCAGGTCGACTTCGCAGATGCCTCGTTCAACATTGCTCGTGCGTCGCTGCTCGTGCATGCCCTGACGAGTGATCCTGGCTACCTGCTCGAGGCAACGAGGGACCGCCTCCATCAGGAGGCGCGGCGTGGCATGTACGGGGCGTCGCTCGACCTCGTGGAACGGCTGCGCTCCGAGTCGATTCCCGCCGTGATCTCCGGCGCTGGCCCGAGCGTGCTCGCCCTGCCTGCACGGTCGGATGCCTCACGCGTTGCTGCGCTCGCCGACCCGACCTGGCAGGTGCTCGAGTGCGCGGTGTCGCCCCTCGGCGCGAGGGAAGTGCCCGTGATGAATACCCCGGTGTCATAGCCGGATGCAGCGTGTTATGGTGTTGGCACTCTCAAGGAGTCGGCCGTGCGCCGTACCTTCGAGGCAGGCGAATCCCCGTACATGCGTCGCCGCACCCATCGTCAGAACGTTCCAGCGTTGATCAGCACTTGGTTGATCAGCAATTGATTGCTCAACGCGACGATGAGCGAAGGCGCACGACGGCATGGTCCGCACCGCGTTGAAGCCCACCGAACAGCACCGCACTGAATTGCGAAGGTTCCCACGGATTCACCCCACGCTCGGCTCGTCCGAAGCGGGATGCATCCTCGCCTTTCGCACTCGCTCCTCCTTGGGAATCCAACAAAACGAAGGAAATACGTGACCGAAACAACGTCAGCCGCTCGGGCCAAGGGCCGCGGCGACAACCTGTCCTCAATGCTCCTCCCGGAGCTCAAGGCACTAGCGGGGCAGCTGGGCATCTCCGGCTCGAGCGCCATGCGCAAGGGTGACCTCGTCACCGCGATCGGCGATCGACAGGGCCGATCAGAGTCGGCCCCCGCCGCCGGTGCGCCAGCAGCCGCTCAGGCTGGCCGCAGCCGGCCACCGCGGGCCAAGGCCTCGCGAAGTGAAGAAGCCCCCGAGACCCCCTCGGCTCCTGCCGAGACCGCGGCCCCAGATCAGGCCTCCAGCGAGCCGTCGACCGACGGCGGCCAGGGAGCGCGCCCGCCTCGTGGTGACCGCGAGGAGCGTCAGAACCGTCCGCCGCGCCAGGACCGCGATCAGCGCGGCGATCGGCCGCGCAACGACAACCAGCGCAACGACAACCAGCGCAATGACAACCAGCGCAACGACAACCAGCGCAACGACAACCAGCGCAACGACAACCAGCGCAACGACAACCGCGGCGGCGACAATCAGGACCGCGACTTCGACCGGGGCGGCAATAGCCGTCGCAGGGGCCGCGACCGCTTCCGTGACCGCAGTGGCCGAGGCGATCGCCCCCGCGGCGGCGGTTCCGGTGGCTACGGCGAGATCGACACCGAGATCCATGAGGACGACATCCTCGTGCCGGTGGCCGGCATCCTCGACGTGCTCGAGAGCTACGCCTTCGTTCGGACGACCGGCTACCTGCCCGGCTCGAATGATGTCTATGTCTCGCTGTCCATGGTGCGCAAGCACGGCCTGCGCAAGGGCGACGCGATCACGGGCGCGACGAAGCAGCCCAAGGAGGGCGACCGCCGCGAGAAGTTCAACCCGCTCGTCCGCATCGACACGGTGAATGGCGGCGATCTCGAGTCCGCTCGTAATCGCCCGGAGTTCTCCAAGCTCACCCCGCTCTACCCGCAGGATCGCCTACGGCTCGAGACAGAGCCGGGCAACCTCACGACCCGCGTCATCGACCTGGTGGCGCCGATCGGCAAGGGCCAGCGCGGCCTCATCGTCTCCCCGCCGAAGGCGGGAAAGACCATGGTGCTGCAGTCGATTGCCAACGCGATCACGGTGAACAACCCTGAGGCGCACCTCATGGTCGTGCTCGTCGACGAGCGACCTGAAGAGGTCACCGACATGCAGCGCTCGGTGAAGGGCGAGGTCATCGCCTCGACCTTCGACCGTCCCGCAGAGGATCACACGATCATCGCCGAGCTCGCGATCGAGCGGGCGAAGCGCCTCGTCGAGCTCGGGCACGATGTCGTCGTCCTCCTCGACTCGATGACAAGGCTCGGACGCGCCTACAACCTCGCTGCACCCGCATCTGGGCGCATCCTGTCGGGCGGCGTCGACTCCACGGCCCTGTACCCGCCGAAGCGCTTCTTCGGGGCCGCGCGCAACATCGAGCATGGCGGCTCGCTCACGATCCTCGCGACAGCGCTCGTCGAGACCGGCTCCCGAATGGACGAGGTGATCTTCGAGGAGTTCAAGGGCACCGGCAACATGGAGCTCAAGCTCGATCGGCGCCTCGCCGACAAGCGAGTGTTCCCGGCGGTCGACGTCGACGCGTCAGGCACGCGCAAGGAAGACCTGCTCCTTGCGCCAGATGAGCTGAAGATCGTCTGGAAATTGCGCCGGGTGCTTCATGCGCTCGATCAGCAGCAGTCGATCGAGCTCCTGTTGTCGAAACTGCGGGAAACAAAGACGAATCTGGAGTTCCTGCTGCAGGTTCAGAAGACCACATCCTCCGGTACCGGCGCCGGAGACGACGACTGACCGACCCGGATTTCGCACCCGGGCCTGAGCAGTGCATAATTCTCATGTTCCGGTCCACGGCCCAACACCCGGGCTGACCCGGCACCCAATCAAGGAGATTCTGTGAAGCCCGACATTCACCCCGCATA
>CALPZT020000304.1 GCA_943328365.2 Bifidobacterium breve
CCCGATCACCTCGATCACGAACGGCGTGCACGCCCCCACCTGGGTCGCCCGCGAGATGCGCGATCTGGCCGGCACCGACGGCGGTGTCGAGCCGATCAACGGAGCGGAGGGTTGGGAGGCGATCGCCAATGCCTCCGACGACCGGCTCTGGGCGGTCAAGCGGCAGCTTCGCGAGCAGCTCATCACGATGACCCGAAGCCGCCTACGCGAGTCGTGGCTCGGCCGCGGCGCCGCAGAGGCAGAACTCGGCTGGATCGACTCGGTTCTCGACCCCGATATCCTCACCATCGGCTTTGCCCGGCGAGTGCCGTCGTACAAGCGACTGACCCTCATGCTCCGTGACAAGGACCGGCTGCGTGCCCTGCTCCTCGATCCCGAGCGGCCCATCCAACTCGTCGTCGCAGGCAAGTCGCACCCGGCCGACGACGGCGGCAAGCGTCTCATCCAGGAGCTCGTCGAATTCGCCGACTCCGCCGATGTCCGGCATCGAATCGTCTTCCTGCCCAACTACGACATGACGATGGCAACGCTGCTCTATCCGGGCTGCGACGTCTGGCTCAACAATCCGATCCGTCCGCTCGAGGCGAGCGGCACCTCCGGGATGAAGGCGGCGCTCAACGGCGCGCTCAACCTGTCGATCCTCGACGGGTGGTGGGACGAGTGGTTCGACGGCGAGAACGGCTGGGCCATCCCGACCGCCGACGGTGTTGACGATGCCGATCGGCGCGACGACATCGAGGCTGATGCGCTGTACGGACTCATCGAGAAGGCGGTGGCCGCCACGTTCTACGACGTCGATGAGGCAAGGATCCCGCGGCGCTGGATCGGGATGGTCCGCCACACGCTGCGGACCCTCGGCCCGAAGGTGCTCTCGACCCGGATGGTGCGCGAGTACGTGCTGCGGCTGTACCTGCCGGCGGGCTCGTCATCGCGTGAGATGGAGGCGTCCGGGTTCGCTCTCGCTCGCGAGGTCTGCGCGTGGAAGCAGCGCGAGCGTTCGCAGTGGCCGCTGCTGCGGGTTGATCACGTCGAAGCCGATGGCGTCGGAGACTCCGTGAGCCTCGGCACGCCGATCACGGTTCGCGCCTTCGTGTCGCTGGGCGAGCTGACCCCGGACGATGTTCTCGTGCAGGTCGTCCATGGCCGTGTCGACGCCGATGACCGCTTCATCGCGCCTCGGCACGCGGCGATGCAGCCGGCGGAGGCCTTTGAGCCGGGCGGCTGGGAGTACCGGCTCACCTTGCCGCTCGAGCAGAACGGGCCGTTCGGCTACACGGTGCGAATCCTGCCGCACCATGCAGGCCTCGCCGCACCGGAGGAGATGGGCCTGCAGGTCCTGCCGGCCGCAACCCTCGCGGGGTAGCGCCTCAGATTGCGGGGTAGCGCCTCAGGAGGAGACCCGCAGGACGACAAGGCTGTGCGGTGCCAGCATGACGACGCTCCCGGCGGACTCGTCGGCTGACGACTCTGTCGTGCTGCCGGTCATCGAGTCGATGACCCGCCGATAGGAACGGGCATACGGGCCATCCGGGAGGACGAATGCCTGTTCGGACTCGCCGGCGTGCAGCAGAACGAGGAACGAGTCGTCCTTGACGTGGGTGCCATCGGGGTGCACGGCGTGCAATTCGCCGGAGACGTACATGCCAAGGGTGCGGGCCCGGTCGTCATTCCAGGCCTCGGCGCTGAGCTCGTTGCCATCTGGTGCGATCCAGGCGAGGTCCTTGGGACCGCCCTCGTGCATCGGCCTGCCATCGAAGAAGTACCGCTGCCGAAAGGCCCGATGATCACGCCTGAGGCGTAGCACCCCACGCGTGAAGTCCAGGAGGCTGCGCTGGCCGGGCTGGAGGTTCCAGTCGATCCAGGAGATCGGGTTGTCCTGGCAGTAGGCATTGTTATTGCCCAGTTGCGTGCGGCCGAACTCGTCGCCTGCGGTGATCATCGGCACCCCCGTCGAAAGGGCGAGCGTCGCAAGAAGGTTTCGGATCTGCCGCACTCGGGTGGCATTGATGACCGGATCGTCGGTCTCGCCCTCGACCCCGTAGTTGCGCGATCGGTTGTCGTCGGTGCCATCGCGATTGCCCTCGAGGTTGGCCTCGTTGTGCTTGTGCTCATAGGAGACGAGGTCGTGCATCGTGAAGCCGTCATGGGCCGTGATGAAGTTGATGGAGGCGTAGGGCCTGCGGCCTTCCGAGGCGTAGAGATCGGCCGAGCCGGTCAGGCGCCAGCCGAGCTCCTCGATGCCGGTCGACCCCCGCCAGAAGTCGCGCATGCAGTCGCGGTACTTGCCGTTCCACTCCGTCCACAATGGCGGGAACTCGCCGACCTGATAGCCGCCGGGGCCGACATCCCAAGGCTCGGCGATGAGCTTGACCCGCCTGAGCACCGGATCCTGCTGGATCGTCGTCATGAAGCTGCCGAGCATGTCGACATCGTGGAAGGAGCGGGCGAGGGCGGAGGCGAGGTCGAACCGAAAGCCGTCGACATGCATCTCGGTGACCCAGTATCGAAGGGAGTCCATGACGAGCTGCAGCACGTGCGGCTTGGAGACGTCGAGCGTATTGCCGCAGCCGGTGTAGTCGGTGTAGTGCCTGCCGCCCGGCTCGAGCCGGTAGTAGTCGTCATTGTCGATGCCGCGGAAGGAGAGCGTCGGGCCGAACTGATTGCCCTCGGCGGTGTGGTTGTACACGACGTCGAGGATGACCTCGAGGCCGGCGGAATGCAGGTCCTTCACCATGTTCTTGAACTCCTGCACCTGCTCGCCTCGCGTGCCGGAGGAGGAGTAGCCGGCGTGAGGAGCGAAGAACCCGATCGAGTTGTAGCCCCAGTAGTTCGAGAGCCCGAGCTCGAGGAGGTGGATCTCGTCGACGAAGTGATGGGTCGGCATGAGCTCGATGGCGGTCACGCCGAGTGCGCGCAGGTGGTCGGTGACCGATGGATGCGCGACGCCGGCGTAGGTACCGCGCTGATGCGGTGGAACGTCGGGATGCAGTTGCGTGAGGCCCTTCACGTGCGCCTCGTAGATGACGGTGTCGCCCCACGGCGTTCGCGGGTGCGAATCGCCCTTCCAGTCGAACTCGTAGTCGACGACGATGCTCCGCGGAACGAACGGGGCCGAGTCGTCGCCGTTCATCGCAAGGTCATCGCTCCCGACGTGGTCGAAGATTGCCGCGTCGAGACGGAATTCGCCCTCGATCGCGCGGGCGTACGGATCGATGAGGAGCTTCGCGGGATTCCAGCGATGACCGATCTCGGGCTGCCACGGTCCGTGGACCCGGAACCCGTACCGAGTGCCGGGCGGGAGGTGCTCGACGTGGGCATGAAAGACATTGAAGACGCGCTCGGTGATCGGGATGCGCCGCTCGATGCCATCGTCGTCGAACACGCACAGTTCGACGGAGTCCGCGCCCTCGGCCCAGAGCGCGACGTTTGCGCCTCCCCGGCCGTCAGGGGTCACGCCGAGTGGGTCCCAGTTCGCGCTCGGGGCAGGGGGCCGGGGTCGCTTCGCCATTCACGAGAGGCTACAGGTGACGTGCATGTCGGGGGGTGATGAGCATGGCGATGGTGGGCCGCCACGG
>CALPZT020000305.1 GCA_943328365.2 Bifidobacterium breve
GGCCTCGTCCTGCAAGCCCTCGACGAACCGGTGCTCGAGGAGGTGCTCCGCAGCAAGAAGGTTGCACCGCTGCTCGGGGCCCGCGTCGATGCCACGACTGTCATCGTCCATCCAAGCGAGCGCGGCCACCTCAAGCAGGCGCTCGTGAAGCTCGGCTGGCCCGCGGAGGATGTCGCTGGCTACGTCGACGGCGAACGCCACGCGATAGGCCTCGCGGCCGAGCTGTGGCAGCCACGTCCGTACCAGACCGAGGCGGCCGAAGGCTTCTGGCACGGTGGCTCAGGGGTCGTTGTGCTCCCGTGCGGCGCGGGCAAGACGATCGTCGGTGCCCTCGCCATGGCGCTTGCCCAGGCGACGACGCTCATCCTCGTCACGAACACCGTTGCCGCTCGCCAGTGGCGCGAGGAACTGCTACGGCGCACAACCCTGACCTCCGATGAGATCGGGGAATACTCGGGCGCGAAGAAGGAGATTCGCCCGGTCACCATCGCGACGTACCAGGTCATGACGACGAAGCGCCAGGGCATCTACCCCCATCTCGAGGTCTTCGACTCCCGCGACTGGGGCCTCATCATCTATGACGAGGTCCACCTGCTCCCTGCGCCGATCTTCAGGTTCACCGCCGATATCCAAAGCCGCCGCCGGCTCGGCCTGACCGCCACCCTCGTGCGCGAGGACGGGCATGAAAGCGACGTCTTCAGCCTCATCGGGCCCAAGCGCTACGACGCCCCCTGGAAGGACATCGAGAACCAGGGCTACATCGCGCCCGCGAACTGCGTCGAGGTTCGCGTGACGCTCCCGGACTCCGACCGCATGACCTACGCCATGGCCGAGCCCGAAGACAGGTACCGGCTCGCGTCGTCGGCCCCGCAGAAGATCACCCTCGTCGAAGAGCTCGTCGCGAAGCACCCGGACGATCAGGTGCTCGTCATCGGCCAGTACCTCGATCAGCTGGCCGAACTCGGCGAGCATCTCGACGCCCCCGTCATCACCGGGGCCTCGTCCGTCAAGGAACGGGAGCGACTCTTCTCGGATTTTCGAGAGGGACGCATCCGCGTGCTCGTCGTGAGCAAGGTGGCGAACTTCAGCGTCGACCTGCCCGAGGCGTCCGTTGCGATCCAGGTGAGCGGCACGTTCGGCTCGCGGCAGGAGGAGGCCCAGCGACTCGGGCGGATCCTGCGCCCCAAGGCCGATGGCCGCACCGCCCACTTCTACTCGATCGTCACGAGAGACACGGTTGACGCCGATTTTGCCCAGCATCGCCAGCGATTTCTTGCCGAGCAGGGCTACGCGTATCGGATTCTCGATGCCGATGACATTCACACGCTCGGGACTTCTGAGGACGTGAGCGACTAACCACGTTGTGGGTATCACGGTGATACCATCACGCCATGGCCATGACACTACGCCTCCCTGCCGAGGATTCAGTCGCCCTTGCCCGCGCCGCCGAGCTCGAATCGCGTTCGCAAACCGACGTCATCCTCACGGCCCTTCGCGAATACATCGCGCGACATGAGCGGGCCTCGCTCATCGAGCAGGTGATGGATGCCGAACTGCCTCGCTACGCCGAGGCTCTTGAGCGCCTCGGCCAATGATCTATCTGACACTCGAAGAGGTCCTTTCGATCGCGGCTCGGGTCATTGATGGTGAGGTCGCCCTGCGTGATGCCGGACTCCTCGAATCTGCGGTCGCTCGTCCCCGGACCACCGTCTTCGGCGAGGACGCCTACCCCGATCTGCACTCCAAGGCCGCCGCCATGCTGCTGTCAATCTGCAAGAACCACGCATTGATTGACGGCAACAAGCGCCTTGCACTCGCGGCGACCATCGTCATGCTCGGGGTCAACGGGTGGACGCTCAGCATGACGAATGGCGAGGCCTACGACTTCGTCATCGCTGTTGCCTGCGGCGAACTGGGCGAAGTAGCTGAGGTGGCCGATCGACTCCGGCAGGGGTCACGGCTCCGCTAGTTCGCGGTGACCGGGGTCGCCATGGATCAGATCAACGGCGTCAGCCAGAGCGGAGCGCCAGCCGTGCATCCACGTCGAAGCTGAAGTCGTCGATCGTGCCAAGCCCCGGCAACGGGAGATGCACCCTCCCGATGCTGGCACTCCCGGTGAGCTCGATCTCCAGCATCGGGTCACCGTCCGGCCCTACCGGCGTCACGAGAAGATCGATCGCGACCTCGACATCGCCGGCCCGGGCCATACCCGCCACCGTCACCATTCGTCCCTTCGCCGCGAGGCGGCCTTGCCCTTCGTAGACCAGCGAGCCCGCACCGTGCCGCTTCACGAGCGTTCGCGCTGCAGCCTGCATGATGAAATTGCCCGTGCTTAATTGATCAAGGGCCATAGCCAAGGAGAGTTGAGCCTTCCCTCGAACAATCCTCAGCTCGCCAGAACGCACGGGCGCCTTGACGTCCACACTCACGAGGCCGATTCGCTTGCTCCGCAGCCGTACCTCAGCGCCCTCGACCGCCTGCACCTGCCAGATGCCGCCCGTGTCCATGGTCGCTATTGTGCCGATGAAAGGATGCACTCAACCATGAGACTCATCGCGCGTCCGCTGCTCTCACTCGTCGCGGCCACCGCCATCGCCATCACGCTGAGTGCGCCCGCCGAGGCCGCCGATACATTCACCGTGACAAGCCCTGCGGTTTCCTCAAGCGGAGCGCTCCCGGCTCGCTACACCTGCGACGGCGCAGGCACCAGCCCACCCATCGCCTGGACCGCCCCGCCCAGCGGCACCAAGGGCTACGCGGTCGTCATGGATCACGTGCCGCCGGAGGGCGGCCATCACTGGTACTGGCTCATGTGGGGAATCCCTGCCAAGACCCGAGCCTTGCCGGCGACCGTCTCGAAGACCGGGTACCTCGGCGGCAACAGCGTCAACCAGAAGATCGGCTACGCTCCGCCGTGCTCGCAGGGGCCTGGAACGAAGACCTACACCGTGACCCTCTACGCGCTCTCCGGCACGCCAAACCTCCCGAAGAAGTCGTCAGCTGCGGTCACGCGAGACTCCCTCCTCGCGGCAATCTCCGGTATCACCCTCTCGAAGGCGGTCCTCAATGTCACGTACACGCGGTAACGGCGGGCACGACCACGCGCACGCTCATGATCACATTCATCCCCACGAACCGGCAGTGCACCGGGGGCTCACCCGCCGGACCATGCTTCAGGGAATGGCGCTCGGATTCGGCGCCGCGGTCGCAGGCTCGCTCGTCGCCGCCCAAGAGGCATCGGCCGCCGGAACCGTCGTCAAGCTTCCCGGATTCAGTGCATTCTCGTCATCGGTGAAGACGCTCAAGTCCGGCAGGTACTACCTCGTGGAGAGCAACGGCCTTCCGCCGCACAACATGATGGTCGGCATCACGAACTGGCAGCAGCAGGTGCCGGTGCCCCAGCCGTACTCTGGCTCGAACGCCTGGCAGATACCGACGACCCCCAAGTTGGCCGCCACCCCCATATCGGCGAAGAACAATCTCTTTCGCGGGGCCATCGCCCTCGCGGCTGATGGTGTCCCGATCTTCAATGCGCTCAACAACCGGGGGGAGGATTCGTACCTCATCGGCGA
>CALPZT020000306.1 GCA_943328365.2 Bifidobacterium breve
GCCTTCTTCACGGTATCGAGCCGCTTGTCCCACTCCATCGCCGAGCGGATGTTCTTGACGTAGTAGAGCCCGTCGAGGTCACCACCCGGCACTCCCGGGTTGGCGTAGCCGAAGCCCGTCGCGATGACGAGCGAGTCGTAGGCAACGGGCTTTCCATCGAGCACCTGAACGGTCTTCTTCGCAGTGTCGATCGCCGTGACCGTCGAGTTGTAGCGGATATCGATGCCGGCATCAACATACGACTGCTTGTCTGCGAGGAACAACGCCTCGAAGCTCGGGATCTCCTTGCCGTGCACGAACGGTATCCCGCAAGGGCTGTAGGCAACGTCCTCAAACTCGGTGAAGACGATGACCTCGGCACTCGGGTCGACGGCCTTTGCGCCACCCGCGGCTCCGAGGCCGCCACCACCTCCGCCGATCACAACAATGCGCTGACCCACGGGAAGCTCCAGTCTGAGATGGCAGGAAAACGTACACAATAGGCTGTTAGGCGTTCACCATCCTACACATCGCGATGACTGTCAATCGGTTTTGCGGAATAGCTGAATCATCGTCGCTGAGCCAAATCGGATCGTCCATTGCCCGACGAACCTTCGAGGGGGGTCTCCTCGGCCCCGGCCCCTTGAACGCCAGACGATTTGTCCTTCAAGCCGACTTCGCTCGACCGCCCTTCTACGCGATCTGGGCTACACTCGCGAGTCACTACACGGGAGGCGATTCGGTGGCAAGCCCCGCAGCAAAGCCAAGTACGAAGTCCGCAGGCAAGGCGGGTCCGGTATCCGCGAAGTCTCCGGCGAAGGCCGCACCCGATGCGGGGGCGATCGTTCAGCGCGACGAGATCGTCAACATGATCGGGCCGAAGATCGCAGCGCTCCGGAAGGCGCAAGGCCTGTCCCTTCAGCAGTTGGCAAACAGCAGCGATGTTTCAGCGGCGGCGATTCACAAGATTGAGCGCAGTGGCATGGTGCCGACCGTCACGACCCTGCTCAAGATCGCAGGCGCCCTGGGCGTGCCGGTGGGCTACTTCGTCGCAGAGGAAGGTCCGCACCCAGAGTCCGTGCATTTCACGAAGGCCGACACGGGCAGAGCGGTGTTCACCCCGCATGAGGGATTGGCCTTGACCGGAATCAGCGGGTCGTACCGGCAGTTTCAGGCGGCCGCAGCAGTCGCGACCATGTCACCTGGCGCTGACAGCGGCTCAAAGTTGCTCAAGCACCCTGGCGAGGAACTCGTGTTCGTCCTCAGCGGCCGGGTTCACTTCACCGTCGGACAGCAGGAGTTCCCGATGGGGCCGGGCGATTCCCTGCACTTCAACGGCGATGTACCGCATAACTGGCGCAACCAGAGCAAGAGACCAGCCGAGCTCCTGTGGGTCGCACTGCGAAATGGCTAGTCCGAAGCGCGGGTGACGACAGTTATCTCGGGTGGCCGCTTCAGGGTATTTGTGACGTAGCAGACTCTCTCGGCCGCCGTGATCAGCGTGGCGACGACATCATCGGGGGCAGCGACATCGACCTCTATCCGTATCGCCGCAAAGCGCGGGCCTTCGTAGGTCCCGGTCACAGCGACACCGATGCGCTCAACGGTGATCCCCCGCTTGGAAGCCGCGTATGCCAATGACAGGACGAAGCACGATGCCACGGCGCTCAGGAGTAGGTCAGTCGGCTGGGGGCCGGTGTCGGTACCTCCGACTCGCGCCGGTTCGTCAACTCGCAGGCCGAAGGCGCCTGCCTGAACATCGACCTGAAAGCCACCGGCCCATTGCGCCGTGACGAGACGGTCATCCACCATCGACTTCCTCTCTGATCAATGTGTGCGCTCGCTGTGCTGATCATTCATCAAGGTACGAAGCGCATTCATCAAGGTACATGACAGGCAGTCCGCGCGCAGGTAGCGTTCACGACATGCCCGATCGTTCCAGGAGGACCCTGCTCCTCATCTCCGGAGGCGTCCTGGCGCTCAACGCAGCCGGTTGGGGCCTTTACCTTTCCCATGCCCGGTCACTCCCGGCGGGGGCAGCGTACGTCGGCGTGGGCGTGATTGCCTACGTGCTAGGCATTCGGCATGCGTTCGACGCGGACCACATTGCGGCGATCGACGACAGTGCTCGACTCATGGTGAACAACGGCAGACGGCCGCTTGGGCTCGGCTTCTTCTTCGCCCTCGGGCACTCAGCCGTCGTCCTGATTTTGTGCGTTGTGGTCGGGCTCACCGCCGGCGCCCTCAGCAGTCAGCGCATGGAGCTCTTCCAAGATATCGGCGGTCGCATCGGGACCTTCGCCGCTGCGACCTTCCTCCTCATCGTCGCTGCATTCAACTTTCGCGTGCTCGGGCAGCTCTGGCGCACGAACAGGGGCCTTCGGGATGGATCGTTGACCGACGCTGATGCGATGGCTCAGATGCGTCAAGGCGGGCCGATGTCTCGACTGCTCGGCCCTCTGCTCACGCGCAACCTCAGGTCGAGCTGGCAGATGATGCCGATCGGTTTCCTCTTCGGACTCGGCCTCGAGACCGCGTCCGAAGTTGCCCTCCTCAGCCTTTCCGCCGAGGGCGCTACAAGCGGGATGCTCCCCTTCGGTGCCCTGATCGCCCTTCCGTTGCTCTTCGCCGCCGGCATGAGCCTGTTCGACACCATCGACTCAATCGCCATGGTTCACGTGTACGCCTCGACTGCAGACGCAACGCAGCAGCGCGTCGGCCTCAACGTCGTCATGACAGCCATCACCGCCGCAATAGCAACCATTATCGGTGTCGTCTACCTGGCTGCCGTCCTCGTTCGTGAGGCAGGCATGAGCATTCTGGCTCCGGTTGCCTCGCTCAGCAGCCACTTCGAGACCTTCGGGTACGTCATCGTCTCGATCTACGCCGTGGTCTGGGCAAGCGCCTTTCTCGTGATTCGCCGAGCGACACGATCAGGCTCGCCAGCGCCTGCAGCCCATCTCAACCCAACGAGTGCTCCGTAGGCAAGGTCGAGTCCAGACGTATGCCCAACGGTTGCGAGGTCTGATCTCGCACGACGGGCCCCAGTGAAGTCATCCACAGCGCACGCAGCGAGGAGGCGGTGGAGCGGCTCCAGCGATTGGCCTCGGGCAGCAGCGGTCAGGAATGCCCGAGAGATCCGATGCGTCGAGGCTTCAGCAGCAATTGCCAATCGCATCCGCTCATCGCCTATGCCAAGAAGGGATTCGGCGACCAGGAGGCCGGCGGCCACGTCATCGCCCGCGGGAGTGAGCCCGGATCCACGACCAAACAGGCCCCGGCACGCTTCGACGATGCCCCCGCGCCGCAAGGCGACCTCGAGCCGGGACTCAAGGGAGGGTTCGAACGCTGCCCGCCCCCGCGATCCGAGGTCGAGGACCGGCTCATGCGCGAGCACGCGATCGAGCATGACCGGAGCCGAGGCTCCTGGCAGCCACGCAACCGGACTCCAGCGTTCACGGGGGAGTGAGAGCGCCTGCTCTCCGCTGAGCAGCCGCCCGCCGGCTACCGCGGCTCGGGTACCGACCCGAAGCTTGGGAGGGTCCGGGACTCGGGCGTGGAGTGGGCCGCTGAACTCGGCGGTCGAAAC
>CALPZT020000307.1 GCA_943328365.2 Bifidobacterium breve
GGGCGTGCTGCGAACGGTGTCCTACTGGGCGACTCAGAGCCCCGATCTGCGCAGCGCCGACGGCAACGGCGGCATCGTCCTCGTCACGTTCGACCCATCGGCGGCGTCGACCGAGCGCGAGATCACCGACGCGATCGAGGAGGTGATCTCCGAGCAGGATCTCGGCGCCGCCACCGTCTATCTCGGCGGAGGTGCGTCCATCGCGAAAGCAATCAACACCCAGATCAGCAGTGACCTGGCCCGGGCGGAGGCAATCGCGATCCCGGTGACATTCATCCTGCTCCTCATCGTGTTCGGGGGGCTCATCGCGGCCGGCATGCCGCTGCTCGTCGGCATCGGATCGATCGTGGGCTCGCTCTTCGTGCTCTTCCTCGTCACCTTCGTCACCGACATCTCCGTCTTCTCGATCAACGTCGTGACCGGCCTCGGCCTGGGCCTCGGCATCGACTATTCGCTCCTGGTCGTGAGCCGGTTCCGTGAGGAGCTGGCGGCCAAGGACGAAACCGGCGCGGGACGCTCGGTTGAGGAGGCGGTCATTCGAACTGTCTCATCGGCCGGTCGAACCGTCGTGTTCTCCGGCCTCACGGTCGCGGTGACCCTCGCATCGATGCTGTTCTTCCCGCAGTACTTCCTGCGTTCCTTCGCATTTGCGGGTATCTCCGCTGTTGCCTTCGCTGTCATCGGCGCGATCATCACCCTCCCGGCGGCGCTCGGCATGCTCGGCCCGCGCATCAATGCCCTGCGCATCCGGCGGGGTGTCGGCCGCGTCCATGAGGGCAGCCGGTGGGCGACCCTGGCGTCGGCGATCATGCGGCGTCCGTGGCCGGTTGCCCTCGGCAGCGTGGCGCTGCTCCTCGTGCTGGCATGGCCGGCACTGAGCGTGCAGTTCAGTCAGGTCGACGAGCGCGCCCTGCCGCGCACAGATCCGTCGGTCGTCGCCACCGAGGTACTCAGGGCCGACTTCCCGGGCCTGGGCGGGGTGCCGATCGAGATCACCGTTCCCGGCGCGGCCGATGATGCCGTGGTGGGCGATTATGCAGCCGCGCTTTCGCAGGCCCCGACCATCACGCGCGTGGTGTCGTCGGCGGGGGTCTACTCGAACGGCGCGCGTGTTGCTGATGCGCCGCCGGGAATCGTGACGTCCGCGGGAACGACCGAACGACTGGTCGTCTACTCGACCGAGCGACCGCGCAGCCCGGAGGGGGAGCGCACGATCGCCGGGGTTCGGGCGGTGGCTGCTCCGGCGGGGGCACTGGTCGGCGGTCTGGCTGCCGAGTACACCGACTCGCAGCAGGGCATCGCGCGGATGCTGCCGTGGGCACTCGGGTGGGTCATGCTCGCGGTCCTCGTCCTGCTCTTCCTCTTCACCGGAAGCATCCTGCTGCCGATCAAGGCGGTCCTCCTCAACGTGCTGAGCCTTGCGGCGGCGATCGGCGTGCTCGTCTGGGTGTTCCAGGAGGGGCACATGACCTGGCTCGTCGGGGATTTCGTGAACACGGGCAGCCTCGATACCTCGACGATCATCGTGACGGCGATCGTGGCGTTCGGGCTCTCGATGGACTACGAGGTGTTCCTGCTGTCGCGCATCAAGGAGGAGTACGACCGCACGGGTGACAATGCCGCCTCGGTCGCCATCGGGCTCCAGCGCTCGGCTGGCATCATCACCGCTGCGGCGCTGCTCCTCGCGGTGGTGTTCGGCTCCTTCATCGCGGCGTCCGTCACGAGCATCAAGATGATCGGCCTCGGGGTGACCGTGGCGATCCTCCTCGACGCGACCGTGGTTCGGGTGCTCCTCGTGCCGGCATTCATGCGGATCGCGGGCCGGGCGAACTGGTGGGCACCGGCGCCGATGCGCAGGGTCTATGAACGCTTCGGACTCTCCGAGCACTAGCCACCCCCTGCCGCCGTTTGTCCCATGACACGGGTCAAACGGATGACGGGGGTCGTCACCAGCGGTGGATTCGGGTCGCCATTGCGAGCGTGCGGCCCCACTCCTTCGCCCGGCTGAGCTCGCCATCGAGCACCGGGCCCTCGGTACCGCTTACCCAGAAGGTGTGGGGCTCGTCAGCCTCGTCATACCCCTTCGTGCGCAGCCGCTTGACCATCCCGCGGGCAGCCGATCCAGGGACACGGGGCGCGTGCACGCGAGTATCGAACGTGGCGCAGAGCAGGTGCGAGTGCGCCGTCGGTAGGTCGTCGAGCCACTCGCGAACACCGATCCCGTGGGACAGCTCCTCGCTCGGCGCAAGACTGCTTTGCACCTGCCCGCGGGCCGACTCGCGGGTGCTCGGCCGGGTCATGCCGAATGCGTGGGTCGGGCCGCCGATGACGAGCAGGTCGATATCCGGCCCGACCGCGGGTTTCGATCCGACCTCCGCGACCTCGATCACGGAGTCGTCCTGCTCATTGCGGATACCCTCGGCGACCGCGCGTGCCACCTCGAGCGTGTTGCCGAACATGGATTCATAGACCACGAGAGCGTGCATCGCCGTCCTCCCTCATCGCTCGGAACGCAGCCGAGTCCGGATTCTCGAGAGCAATCGGGCCCGACTGCTGGTCGAGGCTCATCACGGCATCGCGCCCGCTGCGCTTCGCGGCATACATGGCGAGATCGGCCCGATGGAGTGTCTCGGCTGGGCCCTGCCCGGGACTGGCCATTGACACCCCGATGCTCAGGGTCGGCGTGACGACGCCATTTCTCAGCGTGACGGGGGCCCCGACCGATGCCCTGATCTGGTGGGCCACGCTCATGGCATCCTCGATCCCGTCGACCCCGTCGAGCACGACCGCGAGCTCGTCCCCGCCGACTCTCGCGACGAGATCGCCGGCTCGAACCGATGCCGCCATGCGTCCGGCGATCACGACGAGCAGCTCATCGCCAGCCGCATGCCCGAAGCGGTCGTTGACCGCCTTGAAGTTGTCGATGTCGCAGAAGGCGATCGCGACCTTCGATCCGGTGCGATGGGTCCGGGTTGCGAATGAGCCGACCATGCGAATGAGCTCAGCCCTGTTGGCAAGACCGGTAAGTGGATCATGACGAGACCGGTGATCGGCTGCGTCGGCAAGGCTCTTTCGCGCCGTGATGTCGACGATGGACGTCACTGTCCCGAGCAGTTCGGTGGACTGCGGGCCGCGGAGTGGCCTGCTGCTCACCAGATTCCAGCGGACGGGATCCTCCCCCTGCGCGAAGCCGAGCACAGTGCCGGAGACCGGGTTTCCGGTTCGCAGCACCTGGTGCGCGGGCCAGGACTCGTCAGAGACCGGCTCTCCTGTCTCGGTGACGACCGATGTCGATTCAGGAGTGGTTATCGGCTGGCCGAGGGCCTCGTCGGCACAGATCCCGATCATCTCCTCGGCGGCGGCATTGATCGTGAGGACAGCGCCGTCGCGGTCGGTGATGACAACCCCCTCGCCGAGGGCGTCGACGGCTGCGCGATGAAGATCTGGATAGGGCTCGTCGAGAGGCCGGGGAGCGATCCGGGCAGCGCCGATGTGCTCCGCGACCCCTCTGACCGAAGGAAGGAAGTCTGGGTCCCGCGCTGGCGACATCGTGAACCC
>CALPZT020000308.1 GCA_943328365.2 Bifidobacterium breve
CCCGCCGTGTGACCGACGTGCTCAGGCCGAATGACGCGCAGTGGCATAAGGTCAACCCGACGAGGAGGCACCATGGTCAACCTGACGAGGATCTACACCCGCACGGGCGACGACGGCACGACGTCGCTCGGCGACATGACGAGAACCGGCAAGAACGACCCGCGGCTCAAGGCCTACGCCGACGTTGACGAAGCCAATTGCACGATCGGCGTGTGCCTCGCCGGGTCAGAGCTCCCCGAGGAAATCCGGGCGCTCCTCCTGCGCATCCAGAACGACCTCTTCGACGTGGGCGCCGACCTCTGCACCCCCGTCGTCGACAACCCGCCCTATGAGCCGCTTCGGGTCACGCAGCCGTACATCGACTTCCTCGAGCAGGCGTGCGATACCCACAACGACCAGCTCGAGCCCCTCCGCTCCTTCATCCTCCCGGGGGGCACATTGGCAGCGGCGAACCTGCACATCGCGCGAACCGTCGTGCGCCGCGCCGAGCGCTCCACCTGGGCCGCCCTCGACACGTACCACGGCGGCATGAACCCGCTCACCGCCACGTACCTCAACCGGCTGAGCGATCTGCTGTTCATCCTGTCGCGAATCGCGAACAAGGACGCAGGCGGCGACATCCTCTGGCAGCCGGGCGCCAACCGGTAGCCGCAATGGCTCGCGTCCGTCAGATCGTCGTTCGGCTCGAAAGACCCGAACAGCTGTTCACTGCCGACCCCGTGAGCCCGACCTCACCCCGGTACTCCGAGTACACGGCTCAGCCTGCGATGGAAACTGTCCGCGAGCTCCTCATCATGCGCATGCCTTCGAAGCAGAGCGAGGTCGAACTTCACGTGATCTTGCCACCTGACCAGATGCGCGATGGCCTGGCCGCCGAGCTTACGCAGGCCGTTCGTCGCTGGATCAAGGTGCAGAACACCCTCGATGTCGAACTGGCAAGTGCGGGCGGCGCAGTTGGCCGTCGGCTCTTCATTCTCGGCTTCGTCGCCTTCTTTCTCCTCCAGCTCGCGAGCATCACCGTGAAGAAGCTGGGAGACGCGTCAGACGACTACTTCATCGATGCGCTCGGCGAGGGCCTGGGAGTGGCCAGTTGGGTCATGCTGTGGTTTCCCGTCCAGACCTTCACCGTCGAGGTGTGGCGGTCGAACATTCGGAGACGTCGGATGGACGTGATCGAGCGCATGACGGTCGCGGTCTTCGCGCAGGAGACGCTGCCGGCCTGACCTTGCGGCACTACACCAGCGGCTGCTGAATGCCTTCCCTACGCGGTCCACCGAGCAGCGGCACCGTCACCACGTCGAACGGCAGGCTCCATGCGAGCGGAATAAAGGTGGGGAGCAGCTCAGCTCCGTAACCCTGCGCGAAGTCGAGGTGAATTCGGCTCACGATCGACTCGCGGTCGATCCCCGGATTGGAGGCAGCGGTCGCTTCGGTGAAGGCTGCTTCCGCCGCGTCAGTCGCCGCCTGCAGCACCGGTTCGCGCCAGCCCACGCGTAGCTGCTCCAAGGCGAGGCTGCGCCCGCGCTGGTGCTCGGGCCGCATGTACTCGCGCCACAGCACCGCATCCGCGCGGCCAGGACCAATCCGATGTGCGAGGGCCGCGAACATGGCCGCATTCTCCTGAATCGCTGCCTCGTGGCGCCACGCAGTCGCAGCCATGAACAGCTCGAGCTTGTTCTTGTGGCGGGCATAGACGAGACCCTGAGTGACGCCAACCGCTGCCACGATTCGTGCAAGGGTTGATGCTGCGTATCCATGGTCGGCCACCTCGATGAGCGTCCCCTGCAGGAGTGCCTCGTAGGGGTCGGCCGCTGCGGTCTCGAATTCGAGTTTCATCTGAGGAGACTGGACATCCGGCAGCTTGGCGGGCGTGCTCGGATGCGCGAGCGCTCGTGCGAAATCTTCGACGAGCGGTGAGAGGTTCACTGACGCGGCACCCGGCCGCCGGTACGCGAGGAGCAGGCCAAGCGCTGTCACCACGACGTAGGCAACCTGAGCAGCCACTATCTGATGCCGAGGCGCTCCAAGCGGATCAAGGACGAGCCGCTTGCCCAGCGCCCGCTCGAGATCGATGGCAATGGCGTCGCGAAGCTTGCTATCGAACGTGGCCGCGCACATGATCTCCAGTGCCGCAGCGAGCGTGTCGTCCGGTCGGAGCAGGCGATCGACCCCGGCGATGGCTGCCTGAAGATCCTGGCCCGACTCTCCCGCTCCCGGCACCAGGGCATCGACGAGTTCGACGATGCCTGACGTGACTGCCGCTCCCGGCCCGTCCATCCAGACGGCCACCGCAACGCTTGTCCGGGATCCGAACCTGTCGTCCATCGCACGCGATGTCATGCCGACACGCTTCGCCACCGCGTGCAGGTTCACTGCATCCCAGCCGAGGTCGACGGTCATCGCCCGAGCCGCATCCAGCAGGACGCGGTCGTTGACCTCCGCACGCTTGGAGCGTGCCCTCCGACCGGCGTGCACCTCGCTCGTCATGCCCCTGATGCCCCTGTCCTGTCAACAACCGCCCCATCCTAGGAGCAACTCCGCGTGTCGCATCCGCGACCGGCCGAGGACTAGTCCCTGACCGCCGTTTCGGATGTCTCGAGAGCTCGGGCACGCCTGCCTTCATGGTGAGTGGACGCGCGATCTGAGAGCGCGGTGCACATGGCTAGCAACCGACTTGGTAACCGATGGGATTTTAAAGTGAATTTCACCTTATATGCAAGTACGCGGAGTGCCGCAACTACTTTGAGCGCGGTCCTGGGGCCTCGCACGTCGACGAGGCACGTCCCTCCTGTGCTAATCTGCCATCAGATAGCGAATTCTGCCTTCATTGTCATCCTGTGGGAGGTCTGATCGTGGGAGGTCTGATCGTCGGGGACCCGTCCTTGGTCCGCGCTCGAGGAGCAAGAGCCGTCCGGCGCACCGCGGTGGCTTGGCTGGTTGGCGGGCTGGTGGCCGCGACAGCGATCGGCGGCCAGGTCATGACGGTGCCGGCCGTGGCTGCTGTCGCGGGGGCGCCGACGGATGCTGCCGGTTCTCCGGGGGATGCGCAGGTCTTCGTGTCGTGGGTTGCGCCGGTGTCGACCGGCGGGTCGGCGATCACCGGCTACCGGGTGCAGGTCTCGACCTCGGCGGGCAGCGGGTTCGCCGACGCCGCGGGTGGTTGCCGGCCCGCTGCCGTGACGGTCTCCACGCTGGTGCGATGCGATGCGACGGGCCTGAGCAACGGGACGCCCTACTACTTCAAGGTCGCGGCGGTCAATGCCGATGGCACGGGGTCGTACTCGACCGCATCGGCGGCCGTGACGCCCGCAGTCGCGACGAACCGCGTCGTCACCCTGAACAGCGGGGGTGGAACGAGCGCGTCCGACGGGCTGAAGTTCGATTATGGTGCCGGCCAGTACCAGGTGACGCGCTACAACTCGGCGACGACCCCGCCGGCGAGCGCGGGCCAACTGTATGGAGACACCGAGACCGCGACGGCCCCTTGGCCGAATGTCATGCTCTTTAACGGTATTTGGCTGCGGGTGGGCTCTGTAATCGTGGGGCCGTGCATCC
>CALPZT020000309.1 GCA_943328365.2 Bifidobacterium breve
CCGCTGTTGTCATTCTTCGAGAAGAAGACGCCAGTCTCGATCATTCCGAAACCTTTGGCCTTCCAATGGGGGTTGTAGTCACTGACGGTGCCGATCTGCTGACCCGCCTTGACCTTGGCACCCACCTTCACTGTCGGGCTGATGAGGTGCTCATGCTCGAACAGGATCGAGGCGATGCCGCCCGGTAGGCATGTGGTCCCGGTGGGAGCGACTCGGACGCTGTAGTCATTGCTGTAGAGCTGCGGGAGATCGCAGACGGTGCCATCGACCATCGAGATCACCGGCGTACCGAGGGGAGCGATGAAGGCCATCTGCGGCTCCTTTGCACCCTTCACATCGAGCCCGTAGACGCCCAGGATGTGGCGATACATCGCGTCATCATCTGCATTGCCGAAGGTGGGTGGCGTGACCCCCTTGATCTGCATCACTCCGGCCTTCCCACTGCCGGAATCGTAGGTGTCGACAGCCAGACCCCAGTTCTGGATGACCTTCGGGATGCTGGCATTGGACGTGATCCCCAAGCTCGATCCTGACCCGCTGTTTGATCCGCCTCCGCTCGCCAGCTTCACCCAGACGAGCGCGCTTCCCTTTTTCGTGCAGCGAATATCGATGTTGCCCACATGAACCGTGATGCCGGCCTTCGTGCACCTGTCTCCCGGCTTGTTGGCCGCGTTGGCCACCGACGGGAATACGGCGGTGACCAGACTCATTGCAGCGATGCCGGCTGCCGCGGCGCCAACAACACGGGCGACGTTCATGGATCCTCCTCGGGAATGCCGCGAGACTACCCGAACATTTTCAATGATTGCAAGGAGTAGCGGACAAATCCCTAGGCGTCAGGCGCAGCCGCTCGGGCGATGTCTGACCGGTGATGAGCCCCTTCGATACTGATGCGATCGAGGGCCTCATAGGCGCGTTTGCGGGCCTGCGCCAATGACTCGCCCTGGGCCGTGATCGAGAGCACCCGACCACCCGCGGTGACGATGCCATCGGCGGTCGCCCGAGTGCCAGCGTGGAGCACTGTCACGCCTTCAACCGCCCCAGCCTCATCGAGTCCCCCGATGAGATCGCCGGTGACCGGGTTCTCCGGGTACCCCTTTGAGGCGATGACGACGGTGACGGCCGCTCCCTGGTGCCATTCGAGTGGCGGCAGAGCACCGAGGGTTCCGGTGGCGGCAGCAAGAAGCACCTGACCCAGTGGCGAGGCCAGACGGGCCAGCACCCCCTGGGTCTCGGGGTCACCGAACCGGGCATTGAACTCAATGACCCGCGTGCCGCGACTCGTGAGGGCAAGACCCGCATAGAGCAGACCGACGAACGGGGTCCCCCGCTCCCGCATCGTGTCGATCATCGGTTGAAGCACGTGCTCGGTCACGTCGGCCACCAGATCGGCGGGCGCCCAGGGCAGCGGTGAATACGCCCCCATGCCGCCGGTGTTCGGCCCGGCATCGCCGTCGAACGCGCGCTTGAAATCCTGCGCAGGCTCGAGCGGGATGATCGTCGTGCCGTCGGTGATGCCGAACAGCGAGACCTCTGGGCCATCGAGGTATTCCTCGATCACGACGCGGGCATCGCCACCGCGGTCGAGGCAGACTCGCGCGTGAGCGAATGCCTCGTCCCGATCACTCGTGACGACCACCCCCTTGCCTGCGGCGAGGCCATCGTCCTTCACCACATGCGGGGCTCCGAACTCGTCGAGTGCTGCGGCGACCTCGTCCAGCGCCTTGCACACTCGCGCCCTCGCCGTATCGACGCCGGCCTCGTCCATGACCAACTTGGCAAATGCCTTACTGCCCTCGAGTTGGGCAGCGGCCGCCGACGGGCCGAAGCAGGCGATGCCGTGGGCCCGCACGGCATCGGCGGCACCCGCGACGAGCGGCACCTCGGGGCCGATGACGACGAGGTCGACCCTGAGTTCGGCGGCGAGATCGCCGATCGCCTGAGCACTCGTGGCATCGACCTCGCGCGTCTGGACATCTCTCGCGATTCCGGCGTTGCCCGGTGCGCAGATGATGCGCCCGACAGTCTCATCCAACTTCAACGCCGTGACGAGAGCATGCTCCCGCGCACCTGAACCGATGACGAGAATCTCCACGCCGTGAGCCTAACGGCGAGCCGTGGGGCCGGGATTCCGCAGAGACGGAATCCCGGAAACGGCTCCGGCTAGCCCACGTAGTGCTTGTCGATGACCGTGAAGACCTCGTCGAGAATCGCGAGGCCGTCCTTGGCCTCCTGCTCGGTGACCGTGCACGGCGGCACGACATGCATGCGGTTGAAGTTCGCGAATGGCATGAGCCCGCGCTTCTTGCTCTCCGCGATGAGCTCGTTCATAGCGGGCGAGGTGCCGCCGTACGGGGCGAGCGGCTCGCGGGTCTCTCGGTTGCTCACGAGGTCGAGTGCCCAGAACACGCCGAGGCCGCGCGCCTCGCCGATGACCGGATGCTTCTCCTGAAGTGCCTGCAGGCCCGGACCGAGGATGTTCTTGCCGATGGAGGCCGCGTTCTCGACGATGCCCTCCTCCTTCATCGCGGTGATGGAGCCCACGATGGACGCGGCGGCCAGCGGATGACCCGAGTAGGTGAGGCCGCCGGGGAAGACTCGCGTGTCGAAGGTTGCGGCGATCGCGTCGCTGATGATGACGCCGCCGACCGGCACGTAGCCGGAGTTGGAGCCCTTCGCGAAGACGATGAGATCGGGCTTGACGTCCCAGTTCTGGAATGCGAACCAGGCGCCTGTGCGGCCGAAGCCGGACATCGTCTCGTCGGCGATCATGACGATGCCGTGCTTGTCGCACAGCGCGCGCACACCCGCGAGGTAGCCGGGCGGGGGCACGAGAACTCCGGCCGTGCCGACAACGCTCTCGATGATGATCGCGCCGATGGTGCCGGGACCCTCGAACTGGATGACCTGCTCGAGGTGCTGAAGCGCGCGTTCGCACTCCTGCGCCTCAGAGTTCGCCCAGAAGGCCGAGCGGTAGAGGTAGGGGCCGAAGAAGTGCACGTGCTGGGCGGCGTACTCGTTCGGCCAGCGGCGCGGGTCGCCGGTCGCGGCGATGGCCGCACCGGTGTTGCCGTGGTACGAGCGGTAGAACGAGAGCACCTTGTGCTTGTTCGTGTGGATGCGGGCCATGCGGATCGCGTTCTCGACGGCGTCGGCCCCGCCATTGGTGAAGAACACCTTGTTCATGTTCTCTGCGACCAAGCCGGTGATGAGCTGGGCGGCCTCGCCGCGGGCAGCGTTCGCGTACTGCGGTGCGATGGTCGAGAGCGTCGCAGCCTGGTCCTGGATCGCCTTGATGACCTTCGGATGCTGGTGGCCGATGTTCACGTTGACGAGCTGCGACGAGAAGTCGAGGAACTTATTGCCGTCGTAGTCCCAGAAGTAGCTGCCCTCGGCGGCGGCAATGACCATCGGGTTCAGGGCGCCCTGGGCACTCCAGGAGTGGAAGACGTGTGCGCGGTCGAGGTCGTAGACGCGCTTGCCCTCAGCTGGGTCGGCCGTGAAATCCATGATGCTCCTCGGTTCGTGTTCGTGCCCCG
>CALPZT020000310.1 GCA_943328365.2 Bifidobacterium breve
CGCCTGGATCAGTCGCGCGGCGAAAGCGATGTCCTCGTCGCGGAACATGTCGACCTCGCCGACATCGATGAAGGTCGGCGGAAGCCCGGAAAGGTCGGTCGCACGCGCCGGTGCGGCGTAATGCGACACGTTGTCGGTGCCGTAATCAGCACCGAGGTACATGCCCCAGGCCTCGAGATTGCCGTCGCGGTCCCAGATGCCGACGTCGGTGATCTCGCGGCTCGACGGAGTGTCATTGCGATCATCGATCATCGGGTAGATCGGCATCTGCATCCGGATGGAGGGGAACCCGCGATCGCGCGACATGAGCGCGACCGCAAGCACGAGGCCTCCGCCTGCACTCGGGCCGTACAGGGCGATGCGCTCGGGATCGATGCCAAGCTCAGCAGCGTTGGTGGCCATCCACACGAGCCCGGTGTAGCAGTCCTCCGGGGCGGCCGGGAAGGGGTTCTCCGGCGCCAGTCGGTATTCGACCGAGACGACGACACAGCCGGTCATCTCGCAGAGCATCGCCGCAGAGGCGTCCTCCATCTCGACACTGCCGAGAATCATGCCTCCGCCGTGGATGTAGAAGATGCCCGGCAGGGTGCCGGTTGCGGCGACCGGCCGGTACACGCGCACCGCGGCCTCCGGGTGGCCGTCGCGGCCCGGCGCGACGAGATCCTGCGAGGTCACCCGGTCATTCGGCGGCACGCCTTCGGATCCGGCCGCGAGCACGGCGGCGACGAGTTCGCGTCGCGCGACGATGTCGGGAATCGCGTTGAAGCCACCTGGGAAGGCGCCGAGCAGTCCGTCGAGGGGCGCGCGAACCTCGGGGTCGATCCTGTCCTGCATGGTCATGCGGGGTCTCCATTCATCGGTCGGGTGATGATCGTCATGAGAAAGACGCAGCGTTCGCGGTTTCGAGAGGTTATCCGGCCCACCGCAATTTCGCAGCCATTTGTTCGCAGCGACTTGGCTGAACTGCGAATATGGCGCGCCTTCAGCCCCGCTTGGCGAAGGCCGCTATCAGGGTGACCGCCTCTTCGCGGGTCACCGCATGGGAGATCGAGTCAACCTCCGCGGCCGCGCTCGCGGGCCGCGACAGCTCCCACGACGACCGGATGAGCCGCTTTGCGTCTCCGAGCGCTGCGATCGCCCCGGTCGCGATACGCGCAGCAAGCTCCTCCGCAGCCGCGTCAAGCGCATCTGGTTCGACCACCGAGCTCACCAGACCCCAGGCCAACGCCTCGTCGGCCCCGATGACGCGCCCCGTCAGGGCGAGCTCGAGCGCGCGCTGCTGGCCGATCGCCCGTGGCAGCAGGTATGAGACACCGCAGTCAGGGGTGAGGCCAATGCCGGCATACGCGGTAAGGAACTTCGTGGGCTTGGCTGCCACGACAACATCGGCATTGAGGATCACTGCGAGGCCAGCGCCGGCGACGGCACCCTGGACTGCAGCGACGACGGGAATCGGCAGCTCAGACATCGACCTGAGGCCCGCCTCGAGCGTCTCAGCGAGGACGCGCAGGTATCCCGCCTGGTCCTCAACAGCAACCATCGACGCGACATCCCCGCCCGCGCAGAACCGAGGGCCATTTCCGGTGAGGAGGACGACGCGGGCCGAGCTCTGCGCCGTGCGCTCGATGACCGTACAGAACTCGCGCGCTGCATCGAGGTCGAACGCGTTTGACTGCTCCGGGCGGTTGAGCGTGATACGCGCGATGGAATCCCGCACCTCGAATAGCACTGCCTGATCGGTCATGACGCCCTTCCGGCTCCTGTGCGCAGCAGATGCGCACCGCCGCATCATGCCAGCACCAGCGCGCGTATGACATCGTCATGGCATGACGACCCATCTCGACGACCTCGGCCACGCGGTCCGGTTCGAATCGACTCCCAGGCGGATCATCAGCCTCGTCCCGTCGCTCACCGAAGCCCTTGCCCTGAGCGCACCCGGCACCCTCGTCGGGGCGACCGACTGGTGCAGCCATCCGTCTGATCTCGACGTCGTCCGAATCGGCGGCACGAAGAACCCCGCTGTCGAGGCCATCGTGGCCCTCGTCCCCGATCTCATCGTCGCCAATGCCGAGGAGAACCGAGCCGACGACATCGCCGCCCTGCGTGCAGCGGGCTGGCAGGTGTGGGTCACCGACATTCGGACGGTCGATGGAGCACTCGAATCGATGTCACGGCTACTCGCGGCGATCGAAGCGCCGGCATGCGACTGGCTTGACGAGGCTCGTGCCCGGTGGAGCAGCCTTCCCGAGATCGCACGGCCTGAACGAAGTCGGGCGGTCATCCCGATCTGGCGCAAGCCCTGGATGCATGTCGGCAGCGACACCTATGCCGGCGATGTACTGCGCAGACTCGGAGTCGACAACGTCCTCGCCGACTCCCCCGAGCGCTACCCGCGCATTCGACTCGAGGACCTCCCCGAATTCGACCTCGTCATCCTGCCGGACGAGCCCTACGCATTCACCGAGCACGACGGACCGGAGTCATTCGTTCCCGTTGCCTGCGCCCTCGTCGACGGACGATCGCTCACCTGGTACGGCCCGGCCATGGTCAATGCGCCGGCGATCCTCGAGGAGCAGATAGCCCGAGCAACCGGTCGGTGAACTAACGGCCGATGAACTAGCGGCCGGTGAACTGCGCCTTGCCCGGCCCGTGCTCAATGAAGGACGCCATTCCGAGCTTCTGGTCTTCGGTCGCGAACAGGCTCGCGAACGCCTGTCGCTCGATCTCCAGGCCGGTGGCCAGATCGGTTTCGAGCCCGGCATCGATGGCTCCCTTTGCCGCGGCGAGCGCGAGCGCCGGGCCGCGGGCGAATTCAGCCGCCCAGGCGTGGGCGTCGGTGTAGACGTCCTCCGGCGCGACGACACGATCGACGAGGCCGATGGCGAGTGCCTCTTGCGCCTCGATGAAGCGTCCGCTGAAGATGAGGTCCTTCGCCCGCGACGGGCCGATGAGCCGGGTGAGCCGCTGGGTGCCGCCGGCCCCGGGGATGATCCCGAGGAGGATCTCAGGCTGGCCGAGACGGGCATTGTCGGCAGCAACGCGCAGATCGCAGCACAGCGCGAGCTCGCAGCCGCCGCCGAGCGCATAGCCGGTGATCGCGGCAATCGTGGGCTTGGGGATGGCTGCGACCGCAGCGAATGACCCCTGCAGCCCCCGCGAATGCCGGGCCATGTCCTGGAAGGACATGTCGGCCATTTCCTTCACGTCAGCCCCGGCCGCGAACACCTTCGGGCCTCCGTAGATGACGACAGCGCCGACCTCGTCATTCGCCGACGCCTCGTGCGCGGCGTCGCGGATCTCACGCTGCATCTGCAGGGACAGTGCGTTCATCTTCGGACGGTTCAGGGTGATTGTCGCCACCCGGTCAGCGACGTCCATCGAAACGAAATCAGCCATGCCAAACCCCTTCGGTCATCGTGTGGGCGAGCCTAGCGGTGCCGTGGCGGCCCCCCATCGCCATGCTCATCACCCCCCGACATGCACGTCACCTGTAGCCTCTCGTGA